>JAHWJO010000056.1 GCA_019348365.1 Armatimonadota bacterium
CCCCCAGCGGAGGGCTTCAGCCCCACCGCTCCCATGGCCGGTTTCAAACCGGAATGGATATTACGAGAACCCGATGGCCTTCACCACCGCCTCTTCCGTCGCGGGGATGGAGGTCGGCTTCTCCACCACCGCGAGGGCGCGGTCGGGGTCCTTCAAGCCGTGGCCGGTGAGGACACAGACAATCAGCGCATCGTCGGTGAAGCCGCCCGCCGCCGCTTTCTTCAACAGTCCGGCCACGCTCGCCGCCGACGCGGGCTCGCAGAAGACTCCCTCCTCCTGCGCCAGGATGCGGTACGCTTCGAGAATCTCCTCGTCCGTGACGGTGCCGATCTCGCCGCCGGACTCGTCGCGGGCGGCTTCCGCGCCCTTCCATGACGCCGGGTTGCCGATCTTGATCGCCGTCGCGAGGGTCTTCGGTTCGGGGACCGGGGCTCCTCGCACGATGGGCGCCGCGCCTTCGGCCTGGAATCCGATCATCCGGGGCAGGGAAGCGATCCGCCCGCACCCGTGATACTCTTTGTAACCCATCCAGTAGGCCGTGATGTTGCCCGCGTTGCCCACCGGGATGCAGTGGTAATCCGGCGCGCGGCCCAGAGAGTCGCAGACCTCGAAAGCGCCGGACTTCTGGCCCTGGATGCGGTACGGGTTGAGCGAATTGACGAGCGCGATGGGGTAGTCGGCGGAGATCTTGCGGACGAGATGGAGCGCCTGGTCGAAATTCCCCTCCACGGCCAGGACCGTCGCGCCGTGGATGAGCGCCTGCGACAGCTTGCCGAGCGCGATGGCTCCCGCCGATTGCTCCAGCAGCACGACGCATTTCATCCCCGCCCGCGCCGCGTACGCCGCCGCCGATGCCGAGGTGTTCCCGGTGGAAGCGCAGATGACGGCCTGCGCGCCCGTCTCCGCCGCCTTGGAGATCGCCATGGTCATCCCACGATCCTTGAACGAGCCGGTCGGGTTCAGGCCCTCGTATTTGAGATAGACCTGCGCCCCCCGCCCCACGCGGCGGCCCAGCGCCGGAGCCGGAATGAGCGGCGTGTTGCCTTCCCGGAGCGTGATGACCGGGGTCGCGTCGGTGACGGGCAGGAACGCGCGGTACGCCTCGATAATGCCCGGCCAGCCGGGGGTCGGGGGCCGGGGGTCGGTGACCGGTGGGTTTTGTACCTTGACTTTATTCTTCGATCCTTCCGACACTTTGTACCTCCGACCCTTCAAAGCTCATGTTTCGACCCGATTGAAATCTTTTCCAAAGCGGGCTGCGTACCCGCCGAACCGACCCCCGTTCCCCGATCCCCGATCTAATCTTCCACGCGGATCATGTTGTTGACCGCCCGCACCGCCGGGAGATTCCGGATCTCCTCCAGCGCCGCCTTCATGTTCCGCTCGACCGCCGGATGGGTGAGCCAGACGATCTCCGCCTGCCCGTCGTGGGTCTCGCGCTGCACGACGCTCGCGATGCTGACCTGATGGTCCCCGAGCACGTTCGCGACGGCGGCGAGCACCTTCGGTCGGTCCTCCACCCGCATCCGGATGTAATAACGGGTCTGGACCTCGTCCATGGGGAGGATCGGCAACTGAGCGAAGCAGGTGCTGGCGACCCGCGCCGTGGAGTCGGTGCGGATGTTCCGCGCGATGTCCATGATGTCCCCGGCGACGGCGCTGCCGGTGGGCAGGGAGCCCGCACCGCGCCCGTAGAACATCACGTCCCCGACGGCATCGCCGTGGAGGAACAACGCGTTAAACACGTCGTTGACGGCGGAAAGGGGGTGGAGCTTCGGCACGAACGCGGGGTGGACCCGCAGCTCCATCGAGTCCCCGGCGCGCTTGGCGATGGCGAGGAGCTTGATGACGTAGCCGAGCTCCGCAGCAGAGTGAATGTCGGCGGCGGAGACGTTGCGGATCCCCTCGAAGTACACCTCGCGGATCGGCACGCGGCTGGAAAACGCGGTGGAGGCGAGGATGGCGAGCTTGTAGGCGGCGTCGTACCCCTCCACGTCGTCGGTAGGGTCCACCTCGGCGTACCCGAGCTTCTGCGCTTCGGCCAGCACCTCGCCGAAATCGCGGCCTTCGTGGGCCATCTTGGTCAGGATGAAGTTGGTTGTGCCGTTGACGATCCCCTCGATCCGGTCGATGCGGTTCGCGGCTAGGTCGGTCATCAGGGGGCGAATGATCGGGATGCCGCCCGCGACGGCCCCCTCGAAGAAGAAGTCGAGGCCACGTTCCGCCGCGACGGGGAGAAGATCATGCCCCTCTTTCGCCAGAAGCTCCTTGTTCGCCGAGACGATGTGCTTCCCGCGCTCCATGGCGCGGATCAGATACGCTTTCGCGGGATTGAGGCCGCCGATGGTCTCGGCGAGGATGTCGATCTCCGGGTCGTCGATCACGTCGGCGGGGTCGGTGGTGAGGAGGTCCCGATCCACCCATTCCGGGCGGGCCTTGTCGAGGTGAGCGACGGCGACGCGCTTCACGCGGATCTCCGCGCCGATCTTGCGGCGGATCGCCTCGGCGTTGTCATGCAGGACCTTGATCGTCCCCGCACCGACGTTGCCGCACCCCAGAAAACCCACGTTGATGACGTTTTTACCCACACTTGACTCCCAGGCAATAGGCAATGGGCATTAGGCAATAGGGTCTGAGGCAAAAGGGGAGGGTTGTCCCAGGATAGGCTCCCTCGGTGATATACAGACTTCCCGAGATCTCCCTATTGCCTATTGCCCATTGACTGTTGCCTGCTCCTAAGAAGGTTGGATCCAGACGAGAGTCTGGCCGGGCTGAACCATCTGGCCACTCTGGGCCGGGATCTCCATGACCGTGCCGGCGATCTCGCTGTGGATTTCGCTGAAGATTTTCATCGCCTCGATCAGGCCGACGGTCTGATCCACGTCTACCGGGCTACCGACTTCGATGAAGTTCGGCTCGTTGGGGCCGGGCGAGCGGTAGAAGGTGCCGGTCATCGGCGCGTCGAGGGCGATCCACCCTTTTTCCTCCGGCGTGGGCTCACGCGATGGGGCCGGGGCCGGAGGAAGCATCGTTTCCTGCGGTCCTCCGGCTTCCTCCGCTGGCGTTACGGTTTCCGCCGGAGGAGCGGCAACCTTCCGTTCGAGGATCTGGAGGCGCACTCGGACTCCGCCCTCGCGGAGCTCCAGCTCGGTGAGCCGGTGCTCCTCGAACAGGGTGACGAGTCGCTGAAGTTCTTCGAGGGTGAGCGGGAGAGAATCCATAAGAAAAAGAAACGAAGGGCAGGGGAACGACCCGACCCTTCGATAATTTCAAGGTGACCCTGAATCGTTCTATTACGCGCGAGAACCGAGCGTCAATCGAGCGGAAAGCCTTTTGATTCTCCCTCATTCGCGCTCCGAATTCAAGTTCTCCGCGTCATGTCTCGGAATCCAATTCGGGCAGGGAAGCGCCTTTCTGGAGGTAGGCGAGGGCGCGCAGTACATGCTTGCCCAGTATGTCAGCCTCCACGTTCACACGGTCGCCCGGTTTCCGGTCGGAGAGCGTCGTCTGCTCCCAGGTGAAGGGGATGATGGCGACCGTGAAGCGGTGATCGTCCACATGGGCGAGGGTGAGGCTGATCCCGTCGAGGGTGATGCTCCCTTTCTCCACCAGCAGCGGGGCGAGCTTCGGATCGGTTTCGAGCGCGATCTCGTAGGAGTTGCCGCGAGGGTCGATGGAGAGGATCGTCGCCGTCGCGTCCACATGCCCCTGAACGAAATGGCCGCCGAGCCGCTGCCCGACCGCCAGGGAGCGCTCCAGGTTCACCCGCGACCCCAGGCGCAGATCACCGAGGGACGAGCGGTTGAGCGTTTCGGGCACGGCATCGAAGGCGAGCCGGTCGCCGTCCGTCTGGGTGACGGTGAGGCAGACTCCGTTGACGCAGACGCTGTCGCTCACGCGGGTGTCGGCGGCAACAAGCGGCGCATCGATGAGGATGCGGATCGATTCGCTGGAGAGCTCCAACCCCTCCACTTTCCCTAATTCCTCGACCAGACCGGTGAACATCCCACTACTCCCCCGGCCCCTCCCCGGTCAGGGAGGGAAACCGAAACGACCCTCTTCAGAGCTAAAGATTCGGACTGACATGATTGGACTGACATGACTTGATGGAGCGAACCTGTCCATCCCATTGTACCGCAGACATAAAACGAAGGGAACATAAACCCGACGGTCCATCCTTCCCGGTTCGAGCGTACAGGACAGTGACCCCGGCGAGAATCGTGGAGATCGTCTCGCTTTCAGGAGGATTCGATTCCAAACAAGACCTCATGGCGTACAGGGGGTCAACCTTCGCCGGCCAACGCGCCTGATGATCCTGCACCCGCAAAGGAGCTTTCATGTCATTCTGCCAGGTGAATTTCTTCAGCCCCAGCTTGCGTAAGATGATGGCGATGAATATCGTCCTGCCCGAATCCGCCGACCTCGAAGGGCCGTTCGCAGTGTTCTACCTGCTGCACGGCCTCTCCGACGACCATTCGGCGTGGATGCGGCGGACGAGCATCGAGCGGTACGCGCAGGACTATCCCCTCCTCGTGGTGATGCCGGACGGCGGTCGCAGCTTCTACACCGACGCGGTGGAGGGTCCCGCCTACGAATCGTACATGATCCGCGACGTGATCGGGTTTGTGGACCGCCACTTCCGAACGAAGGCGACACGCGAAGGGCGGGCCATCGGCGGCCTCTCCATGGGCGGCTACGGCGCGTTGAAGCTCGCCCTGAAGCATTCCGACCTGTTTTGCAGTGTCAACAGCCACTCCGGCGCGCCCGGTTTCGCCCGCCGGAATCTCGACCCGGAGAAGGATGCGGAGTTCCTGCGGATCCTGGGTCCGAACGCCGCCGGGGGCCCGGAGGACATATTCGCGCTCGCGGAGCGGGCCGAGCGCTCGACCCTCTCCACGATTCGGATCGATTGCGGCACGGAAGACTTCCTGCTGGAGGACAACCGGGAGTTTCACGCCCACCTGGAGCGGATCGGCATCCCTCACGAGTACGAAGAACATCCGGGGGCGCACAACTGGGCTTACTGGGATACGCACGTACGGACGGCGCTGGAGTTCCACGCCCGGAACCTTGGACTGGAGAAGCAACCGACGCCGTAGCGGGCGTAAAAGGGGAAGCGAAAAATGCGATATCGAATTGGGGATCGTTAAGCATAAAAAAATGCGGCACAGGGTATAAGGGTATATGCAGCAGGGAAGCAATCCCCCCAGCCCCTCGACGAAATGGAGTTTTACCCTCGGATGATCCCCCTCGATGATAGAGATGAGATGGACGACGATACGATCCATGACGTGATGGAATCGGTCAATCTCCGTGAATTTGAAGTAGTGAGGGAGGCGCGGGACTTCCTCCAGTGTACGCTCAATGCCCTGACGCTCAGTATCGCCATCCTGGATGAGAGGGGGCGAATCCTCGCTTACAACGAATCATGGAAGCGGTTCGCCCTGGAGAACGGCGGCAATCCCACCTCCATCGGCTCCGGTATCGAGTACCTGAGTATCTGCATGCCCTTCTTCGGGGACGAAGGGGAGGCGGGCCGGTTCGTCGTGGAGGGGATACAGGATGTCCTGCGGCAGCGGCGGCCCGCCTTTTACCTGGAATACCCCTGCGACAACGGCGACGAGGAGCGGTGGTTCACTATCCGCGTGACGCGTTTCGACTGGAAGGGCCCGATGCGCGTGGTCGTCGCGCACGAGGAGATCACCGACCGGAAGCGGTACGAGCTCATGCTGGCCCACCTCAACCAGGAGCTCCAGCAGGAAGCCCGCCATGACCCTCTCACCGGCCTGGCGAACCGTCTCCAGATGGAAGAAGACCTGGAGATGATGCACGGACGGGTCGAGCGGTACGGTCACTCCTTCTGCGTCGCCTTCTGCGACGTCGACAAATTTAAACCTTATAACGACCATTACGGTCATGCGGCGGGAGACGAGGTGCTGCAAGCCGTCGGTCAAACCCTTGCGGACCAGTCCCGCATCGGCGACCGGACCTACCGCTACGGGGGGGAAGAGTTCCTCGTCGTCCTACCTGAACAGACCCTCGATACCGCCCTCCTCACTCTCAACCGCATGCGCGCGGCGGTGGAGGCGAAGGGCATCCCCCATGAGGCGAAAGAGCCGCCGGGAGTCGTCACCGTGAGCGCGGGGATCGCGGAGGTCCGTCCGGGATCGGGGAAGAGCCTGGATGAATTGCTCAAAGACGCCGACGACGCGCTGTACCGGGCCAAGGCATCCGGGCGCAATCGGGTAGAGGTCCATACCTGATCCGGGGTTCTGTCCTGTCTTGCCCGGCGACTCAAGTCGCGGGCAACAAGGGCGCAAAGTCGGCCTTCGCCGACTTCAGGCCCATTCTCTTCTTCAAAGCCTCTTGATTTCAATTGATCAAGCCGGTCATGGAGTCCCCGAAGGGGGACTTCGTGCTTTCGTTGCCGCGACTTGAGTCGCCGGGCAGGGTTGAGTGCCCGGCCCAAGGGGTGAAGCCGCCTGCGTTCCTTCCGATCATAAGAGGGGGGGAAGGAGCGAGGAACCGGTGAGGACCGACAGGCGAGAAACGGGGTTAGCCGTTGCGGCGGCAGTCGTGCTGCTGATTGCCGGGGCGCTCTGGATCCGGCAGGCGGAAGTGATCGCCCTCGTGACGCAGATCGCCGAGAGCGTCCCGCCGATCCCGGCGCTGGCGGGCCTGCTCCTCCTCGTCGCCGTCAACGCCGCCGCTCGCGCGAGATCCGGGCGGGCGGTGATCCCTCCGGGCTCCGCGCTGATGGTCTATTCCTTCCTGGCCGTCGCCCTCGCGATCCTCGGTCCCGGCATCGCGCGATTCCTCTTCTCCAACCTCTCCGCCCCGCTCTATTACGCCACCGAGGAAAACCGGTTCGGCGAGCTGACCCCGCACATCCCCGGCTGGTTCGTGCCGAAGAGTCCCGCGATCATCGACGGCTTCTACGAAGGATCGTACCGGCGGGTGCCCTGGGAGGCGTGGGCCATGCCCCTGGGACTGTGGCTCGTCTTCTTCACGCTCCTCTGGATCACCCTGATTTCGATGATGCTGCTCGTCCGGGGGCAGTGGATGGAGAACGAGCGCCTCTCCTTCCCGCAGCTGCACCTGCCGCTCCAGATCGCGGAGGCGGGGGAGACGGGGTTCTTCCGCAACCCGATCATGTGGGCGGGGTTCGGCCTCTCCGCCGCGTACGATCTGGTCAACATCGCCCATGCGTTCGTCCCGTCGGTGCCGCACTTGGGGATGGCGTTCCCCCTCGGCGAAGCGTTCCTCGACCGACCCTGGGACGCGATCCGGGGCCTGACCCTGCACCTCCGCCCGGAGATGATCGGGCTGGGATACCTCGTGTCGCTGGAGGTCAGCTTCTCCGTCTGGTTCTTCTCCCTCGCGCTCATGCTGCAAGGCGTGGCGGGCCGCGCCTACGCCCTGGACCGGCCCGGCTTCCCCTTTCCCCAGGAGCAGGGGATCGGGGCGTATATCGCCCTGGCGCTGATCCTGGCCTGGGGAGCGCGGCAGGGACTCCTGCGGGCGCTCCACCCGGCACACCCCTCCCTCTCGCACGAGGAGCGGCGTCACCTGCGGACGGCGGCGGTCGGGCTGATCGGCGGATTTGCGGGGCTGGTGCTCTGGGGTCGGGTCGCGGGGCTGCCGGTCGGGATCGGGGCGCTCTACTTCGGGCTGATCCTCGCGGTGGCGCTCGTCTACGCGCGCATCCGCGCCGAAACGGGCGTGCCGCTCATCTGGGGGTTCCCGTACGGGCAGCAGTACAGCTTCATCCTGAACCTCGCCGGGAGCCACGGGCTGACCGCCGGGGGTCCGGCGGGCCTCGTCGTCCTCACGAACCTCGCGTTCCTCTCGCGGGGGTACTTTCCGGCCCTCGCCGCGTATCCCCTGGAGGCGATGAAGCTCGGCGAGATCACCGGCGTCTCCCGGAAGCGGGTCCTGACCTGGATGTTCCTCGCCGTGCCCGCCGGGCTGATCGTCTCCTACGTGGTACTCCTCACGACCTACTACCAGAAAGGGGCCGCGAACATCGGGCTGTGGGGGACCTGGGCTGCGATTCCGCTGTTCCGCCAGGCCGTCACCCTCTCCCAAACCGCGACGCCGCCCCGGTGGGATGCCCTGAGCGCGTCGGGGGTGGGGGCGGCGGCGGTGTACGGCCTGACGCTGCTGCGCGGGTGGTGGATGACGTGCCCCTTCCACCCGCTCGGCTTCGCCATGGCGACCTCATACGGGAATCTCTTCTGGGGGCCGTTCCTGATCGTGTGGGCGCTGAAGGGGCTGATCCTCCGGTACGGCGGTCACCGGCTGTACGTGCGGCTGATCCCCGGATTCCTGGGGCTGGCGCTCGGTCATTTCTTCATCGCGGGAGTGGTGTGGGGGGCGTGCGGCGCGTTCTTCCCGGAGGCGCTGCCGGGGTATCAGGTCTGGTTCGGATAGGATTTCTATGGCTCTCAAACCGGCTCAAAAGAGACTTTGAGGAACCGCTCCTTGCCTCTTGCAATCGAGCATCGGAGCCGGGTACCATGATGCATAGTCCGATTTCCCTTTCGTCCTCACGCTTCGGAGCATTCCATGGAACCGTATGACAGGGTCTATACCCCATCGCGACGTTTCGCATCTTTTCTTTTGTTGATCGTTGCCGTTCTGGCGAGCTTCACCGGCTCTCTACTGCTCTGGGTGATCTTCATCCAAAGAACGTTGCCGGAAGAGCGTTCTCCCTCTATTGCACAGATCCCCGCTTTGCTGATTGGGCTTCTACTCGCTTTGTTTGCGAGCATGACCGTTGCCTCCTATTGTACGCGCTTGGTTTATCGAGGCTTGAGGGAAGCAGTCGCGCGGAAGGTAAGGAGTCAGGGCGTTGATCTGCCTTTGGAGAGGACGGATTTTTATGGAATCTCCCCCGGTGAAGCCTATCGGATGTATGGCGGTGATACGGACTGGGATGTGGGATTCCTCTGGCTGGAAGGGGATCGTCTCCTTTACGTCGGGGACCGGATCCGCTTTGCTCTGACCGCCGTACAGATCGATAAGATAGCGTTTCAACCGTCGCCGGGAGAGGCGATCTTCGATTCCCTTCGCCTGTTACTCTACTGGAAAGATTCCCAAACGGGGATAGGGGGCGTGCTTGCGATCTCCCCCAGAGAAGCTTTCTCATCTCGCGAGGTGCGAAGGAGGTTGGAAGATTTAAAAGAACGCATTGAGAATTGGAAGGCGGATTGCGAGGAGCGTTCGGCAGCCGCGCCGGTGTTCCCGATACGATTGGGCCTCCCGCCTCCGTTTGTCCATGAAGGATACGACCTCTATCAGCATAATTTCAGCAAGGGCGGGTGGATGCGTTCCGGCATCGTGATGCTTGCGCTCCTGATCCTCCTGATGGCCGTGCACTGGAGTTCGGAGTACCTCTTCGGGCGATCTTTCTTAGAGTCTGTGAACAAGCTCGTGGTGCTGATCTTTATGCTGATCCTGGGGAACTTCCTGGCGGAAAGTTGGGACGAGCGTCTGAGGAGGCGAGGCGACCCGATCGAACGCGAGGCGAAAAGAGAGGGATAAAAGCACCCGCTTCCCTATCCGAGAGGTTTCGGAGCCGAATAAAAGGATCTTCTCCGGGCCTGGGGGCGGGAACGGGGCGTCCAGCGGTCCTGCTGGCCGTCCTCTTCCGCCGAGAGGTCCAGCAGCGTGGGTTTCGGAGAAACGTTGAAGTCGGCGCCGCGCGATTCGAGCCGGTCCCTGATGATCTGCACGTACTTCTCTTCCCGCTCGATCCCGATCCAGCGCAGGCCCAGCTCGTGGGCCGCCGCCGCCGTCGTGCCGCTGCCCATGAACGGGTCCAGCGCCGAGCTTCCCGGCCGGGTGGTGGCGCGCAACGCCCGCCGCACCAGCGCGAGCGGCTTCTGGGTGGGGTGCGCCGCGCGGCGGTCGGGGCCTTTGATCCGCTCCGCCCCCTGGCACACCGGGAACTTCCACAGGTCGCGGAGCTGCTTGCCATTCGCGTCGGGCTCCTGCTTCATCAGGTCGTAGTTGTAGGTCCACCCCTTGCCGTGCGCGAACCACGCGATGTACTCGCAGGAGTGGGTGAGGGTGCGGCGGGTCATGTTCGGCACGGGGTTCGACTTCTGCCAGGTGATCAGGTTGAGGCACTTCGCCCCGACCTCATGCAGCGCGGTCATTACGTCCCCGATGTTGTGGTAGGTGCAGCAGATGAACATCGAGCCGGTGGGCTTGAGGAGCCGGTACGCCTGAAGGATCCACTGGTAGGTGAACTCCGCGTAGCTCTCCTCCCCGAACTGATCCCACCGCTCATTGACCATGTACCAGTCGCCGCCGTCCTTCTTGTTCTTCCACTGGAGGCCGTTGCCGGAGAGGTTGTAGGGGGGGTCGGCGAAGATCACGTCGAAGCGGTAGAGCGGATTCTCCCGCAGCAGCGCCATGACGTTGCGGCAGTCCCCCACGAACAACTGGTTCCGTAAGATCAAATCCTCTCCCATCAGGCATTCCCTCCCCCCACCGGGGCGCGATGACACGAAGACGCGTTCGGTAGGATCATCGGTTCTCCCTCCCCCTGATCTTTACCCCCATTTCCGTTTTCGCCACCCTTTTGCCGCGACGGCTCCGCCGTGAGGCGGTAGCTCCACGCCGCGATCTCCGTCGGAATTGCCGCCAGCCAGCGCAACGGGTCGTCCTCCTCCCGCCGGACCGCGTCCAGCCGCTCCAGCAGCTCCCGCAGCTCGCCGGGGCCGAACGGGCGGCGGAGGTAGGTCCGCGCGAGGTCCTTGAACTGGTCGGTGGTGAAGGGGAGGATGGCGAGGTCGGTGATGCGCCCGTTCACGTAATGGCGGCAGCGGTGGAACGTGAGGGCGGTGTTCGGCTCGATGACCGGCGCGACGAAGAGGCCGTACACGGGCCGGGTGAGCTGCCCCGACTGCACCGCCCCGACGTGACGCGGCACGGGCTCGCCCTCGGCGCTCCACTGGTTCTCGCGGGTGTTCAGCGTCACCTCCACCACGAGCACGTAGTCCCGGAAGGGGAAGACCATGTCCGGCGCGCCGGGGGCGGCGTGGTGGAGGGGCTGCATCGCCTCGTCCACCCGGAAGCCGCGCGTCGTTTCGGGGAGGGCATCAAGGTGGCGCCGGCCGTCGCGGGGGGCGCTGATCGCGAGCATGAGCCGCCACGCCGCCCACTCGTAGTACGCGGGGCGGTACGCCTCCCCGCCCATCAGCTCCCGCCGCTCGATCTGCTCGAAGGTGGAGAGGATGTCCCGTATCTCCTCGGGGCGGGACTGCCGGTGAAAGAACTCCATCTCTCGCAGGAGCGCCACGTTCTGCCGCAAGGCGTTCGCGTGGGCGCGCAGCTCCTCCACGTCGTTCGAGCGGGTGCGGGGCGGGGAGAAGAGCCGCAGAGTCAGCTCCGGATACGCATCGACGACGCGCTCCTGCTGCTCCGTCAGGGTACGGATCTCCCGCTTGAGGAACGCCACGTCGTCGGTGGGGAGGCGGGGGCGGTCCGCCGCCCAGAGGTCCTCAAGGAACGCCTCGTCATCGTGGAAAGCGGGGGGATTCTCCAGCAGCTCCTCGATGAGGGGCAGCCGGTCCTCGATGACGGCGAGCCGGTCGCCCTGAATGGTGAAGAGGCCCGTCTTGCGGAGGTAGCGCGAGGTGAGGTCGGCGTAGTCCTTCAGGGTGTCCATGCGGAGTCGGTCGTGGTACGCTTCCAGCCGCTCCTCCAGCGTCTCCAGCGGCGCGCCGCTGCTCAGCCCTTCGAGGAGGGCGCGCTTGGTCTCCTGCGCCTTGAGGGTCCGCGCGCCCTTGCCGCCCCGCACGAGTCCGTCGAGGACCGCGTCCGCGTCCAGCGACCGGGCGTAAGCGGGGGAGCGGCGGCACTCGTCTGCCAGCGTTTCGAGGGAGCGGCGGCGGCCCCGGTGCTCCTCCGCGATCAGCTCCCGGACCCGCATCCGCAGCGCCGCGCCGAACAGGTTCCGCTTCGCCACCGCGCCCGCCATGCGCCCCCGTTCCGCGCGGTAGCCCTTGATCCGCTCGACGGCGGCATCGGCCTCCTCGTCGCGGAGGGTGGTGGTGAGGTACAGCGTCATCTCCTCGCGGCTGATCCCGCCGAGTCCCGCCCCGTGCAAATCGTGGACGATCCGGAGCGAGAGCCAGCCGGGGTGGACCCGCACCCCCTCGAAGCTGGGGCCGTTCTGGTTCGGGAGAGGTGCGGGCTTCCGGTACTTCCAGATCTGCCGGAGGAACGCTTCGGGCTCGCCGTTCGGGGAGCGGAGGAGGGCTTCCCCCGCCGGGGTGAGGAGGGCGGGGCCGTCGCTGCCCTTGTAGGCGTAGCAGAAGCCGAGCTGGTTGAGCACGGAAATCCACTTCCGCGCGTGCTCCTGCTTGCGGTTGGGGCGCATGCGGGCGTAGGTGTCGGGGGCGGTCTCGTAGATGCGCCGCTCCACCAGCCCGTCGAAGAAGGCCGCCTGCGCCGCCTCGTCCCACGGCTTCCCCGCGAACCGCTCCGCGAAGAGGAGCAGGCCGTCGCGCAACCGGTCGGGGTTTCGCACCGTCGTCGTGCCAATGGTCCATTGGATCATGGCGGACCCCCGGGGGTCGGGGATCGGGGATCGGGGGTCGGGTCTATCTCAGAGGCAGGAGGCACGGGGCGAGGAACGGTCTGCACATCACACACGTAGACGCGCTCCTCGTGCCCCTCGATCAGCTCGCGCTTGGAGGTGAAGCTGTTGAACGCGGTGCGGAAGACCTCAACCGGGCCGCGCTGGCCCAGGATGCGGAGGATCTGCGCTTCAGAGAGGATAGCGTTGGAGCGCTTGTCCCCGCCCAACATATTGTTGTAGGAGACGAGAATCCAGCGGCAGCGGGCGTGCGCCACGAGGTCATCGAGGGCGGCGGCGGCGTCTTTCCCGCAGTAGCGGCTGCGGTCGGGCCGGCCGGGGCGCTTTCGCGCCACTCCGACGAGCGGCGGCTTGTCATTTGTAAGGATGTTTTCCAAAACGTGATAGGTGTCGGAGTACTGGCGGGAGTTGTAAGGCGGATCGAGGTAGAGAATATCCACATCCACCTCCCGCGCGAGGGCGTTCGCGTCCATGCGGCACACCTCGTTCCCGGCGTTCGATTCCGTCTCCACGCGGGGGAGGGGGAGCCGGAACGGGCGGTCGCGCTCCTCGCGGGGCGACCCCTCGCCGACCCGCTGCCGGAACGCGTCGTAGTGCCCGACGGTGCGTGCGACCCGATCCATCGCGTAGAGGAGGCTGGTGAGGCTGAGGACCCGCAGCGGGTCCGGCAGGTCCAGCCGGTCGATCTCGTCCCGCACAGCCCCGATCTTCCGGGCGGTCTCGCGGGAGAAGTACCGGTCGCCGTACTGCTCGGAGACGTAGTTCTCCTCGCCGGCGGGGAGGGCGTTGAGGTAGGCGATCAGCCCGGCGGCCTCGCGGGGGTTCATCTCCGTGATGCCGAGCCAGCAGGAGAGGCTGACGGCGTTGCTCGCCAGGTAATCGTTCGCGACGACGCGGACATTCGGGCGGTTGAACGAATGGGCGACGACGCCGGTCCCCGCGAAGAAGTCCCCGAAGCTCTCATAAGGGCCGCACCGCTGCGCGACGATCCGGTGGAGGAAGGGGAGGAGGCGGGACTTGCTGCCCAAATAACGGCGGCTCTGGATCTCGA
>JAHWJO010000446.1 GCA_019348365.1 Armatimonadota bacterium
TTTGGCTCCCAGGACTCAGGGCCAGGTCTGGAGAATAAGCGATTACCGGAATAAAAAGAGGCTGGTAAGGGTCACAGGAAGCTCTCTGCATCTTCCCAGTGGCTGTAGATGAGTTCGTCCCGGGGATATGCTTGCGACAGGAATGGCATGGAACGAAAATGAGTAGCGAGGAGAAGGAATGGGGAATGACGCGCACGCCGAGGAAGGACCGGCGGATCGGGCTGCCCTTCGTGTCTCTCCTTGCCCTTCTGAGTTCCGGCTGCGAACGCCCGGATTTCGCCTACCAGGGGCGCGTCACGACCGTCGCGGGGAGCGGGCCGAGCCGCTATGAACGGCTCGACAACAGCACGACCGTTCTGCCCCGGGCGGGTACGCGGGAGACGGCGGCCCCGCCGCCCAGGCGAAACTGGGGGCGCCTTACGACGTTGCCTACGACCGGGCGGGCCATCTCTACATCGCGGACGGCTACCGGATCCGCAAAGTCGCTCCCGACGGGACGATCACCACGTTTGCCGGGAGCGGGGCGGCAGGAACGGACGCGAAGGGCAACTCCTACGGCGGCTTCTCCGGCGATGGGGGTCCCGCCACGAAAGCCCGGTTGAACCAGGTCAACGGGATCGCGGCGGACCTCCGGGGAAACCTTTACCTCGCGGACACCTACAACAACCGTATCCGCAAGATCGGCCCGGACGGCATCATCACCACGGTCGCGGGCATCGCCCCGAAAGGGTACGACGAGAACGGCCATCCCATCGGCGGCTTCTCCGGCGACGGCGGCCCCGCCACGAAAGCCACCCTGAACTATCCCATGGACGTGGCCGTGGATGCTCACGGCAACCTTTATCTATCGGACGCGAAGAACAACCGGATTCGGAAGGTCGATTCACGCGGGATCATCACGACGGTGGCGGGGAGCGGCCCCGCAAACGGTCCCATCCAGGTGAACTTCTCCGGCGACGGCGGCCCGGCGACACAAGCGCGCCTCAGCTTCCCGGAAGGCATCACCCTCGATGACCGGGGCAATCTTTACATCGCCGATTGGCTCAACGATGTGGTCCGCAAGGTCGATGCGCGGGGGATCATCTCCACGGTCGCCGGGATTACCCCCGACAAGGTCACGCGCGAGGATCGAATCGTCCCTCCCAAACTGGAAACTCCCGTACGGCGCTCGGCCACTCAAACATTCCTGTTCAGCCCGGCGGATGTGGCGGTCGATTCGGCGGGGAACCTTTTCGTCTCCGCCGGGAACGGCAACCGCGTCTACAAAGTCACCCCGAACGGGATGCTCTCCCGTATCGCCGGTAACGAGAAACAGGCATTCACGGGCGATGACCGACCGGCGTCTCTCTCCTCGCTCCATTATCCGCGCGGTCTCGCCATCGACCCGCAGGGGAATCTCCTGATCGCGGACACGGGCAATTACCGGGTGCGGAAGGTCTGGGGGGTGGCCGCCCCCGGCCTAATCGCCGGACGACCCTTCCCGGAGATACTCCCTCCCGCCATTCGCTAGCGCCGTTACGCCGCGAGCCGAAAGATCGGGTTGAGGCCCTGCGCCCGCCGGAACAGCTCCTCCGTCTCCTCCTGCGTGATCGGCGTGAAACGTTCCGCCACGTCGCATGCGAGCCGGAACAGGTCCCGGTGTCCCGGCGGGACCGCCGCCGTCACGGGCCGGCTCAGGGTGAACCGCAGCGCCAGTGCCGCCTCCTCGGGATCGGTGATCGGCTCGTACCAGCACTTCGAGTGGTGCCGCTCCGCGCCCTCGGTCCAGTTCGTCCGCGCCATCGCCTTGAGGCACAACCGCCCCACCCCCTTCTCTTCCGCCTTCGCCACCACCTGCGGCCCGAACCCCGCCTGCGAGTAGAGCACGTAGTTGACCGGGAACAGCACGGAATCGAAGTCGAAGGCGTCCATCAGGCGGCACGCGGTCTCCGCCGAGTGGGCCGAGAAGCCGAGATAGCGCACCAGCCCTTGCTCCCGCGCCTCGACGAACGCCTCCAGCGCCCCGCCCGGCCCCATCGCCTTCTCGAAGTCCTCCTCGCTCGTCATCGCGTGGAGCTGGTACAAGTCGAAGTGGTCCGTCTTCAGGCGGGAGAGCGATTGCCGCAGCTCTTCCGCTGCGCTCGCCTTATCCCGCTTGCCCGTCTTACACGCCAAAAACACTTGGTCGCGGTACGGCTCCAGCGCCGGACCCAGCCGCTTCTCGGCGTTCCCGTAGCTTGGAGCCACGTCGAAGTAGTTGATCCCCCGGTCCACGGCTTCCGCCACGGCGGAAGCGGCCTCCTCGGTCGTCACGTCCGTCACGACGATCCCGCCGAACCCGATAATCGAAAGCATCTCGCCGGTGCTGCCTAACGCGCGTTTCTGCATCTTGATCTCCTTTCAAGAATTGGGTGTGGGGTGCTGGAAACGGCGATCCGGCAAGCTTTGTCACGGGTATGCTCGGAAATTTATCTCAAAGTTATAGCCGATGTACTCAACGCTCGATGCTCAACGCCCAACGCCCATAAACTCACCTCCGGGGGGGATCGGAGGAATTCTCAGGCTTTGGGGCGATGCCCAGGCCGCTCTCCAGGATGTGATCGATGCGCCGGGGAATGCTCTCATCCGGGGGGCGGCGGCGGATGAAGAATTCCTCGTAATAGGCTTTGATGATGCCGGCGACCGGCGTGGCGATGAATGCGCCGAGCGGGCCGAACGCCGCCGCCCCCGCGACAACGGCGATGATCAGGGAAGCCGGGTGCAACTCCATCACCGAGGAACGGACGAGGGGCTTGAGTATCAGTGTGGCAAATTCATTCATCACAAAGTAAGCGACGAGCACCCAGAACGCTTTCGTGGGGCTGATCGTCGCCGCCACGATAGCCGGAGGAATCGGCATTAAGAATTTCCCGAATTTCGGGATCAACTCGGCGAAGAAGGTGAACACTCCCCACAGCGTCGCCCCCGGGACCTGTAGGTACCAGAGCATCAACACCGAGACGACGGCCTTGAACATCCCCAGCAGCATGGTCGACCAGACCCAACGGCTCGATACCTCGGCGGCCCGGATGAACGCCGCCTCGCCGGCATCGCGGAGGTGCGGCGGCAGCACCTCCAGATAGGTCTGGAGGATGGGACGGGGGCGGGCCACGATAAAGATAATCGTGCTCGCCATCAACAACGCCAGCACGACCAGACCGAAAAGCGTGAGGGTCGAAGCTCCCAGGCGCAGCAATAAGGGCGCGAGGGTGGAGAACACCGCTTCACCGAGCCCACCGGGTTCGGCCTGAACCCGCTCCTGCAGCGCGGGAAAGCGGGAAAGCGCGCGCAGGAGAGTCGTGTGGGCACGTTCCAGATAAACCGGCAGATCCTCCGCCAGGGCCTGAACGTCGGCCAGGAGAGGGGGGAGGACCGCCCAAAAAATAGCGCCGAACGCGAGCATGATAGCGGTGGAGGCTATCAGGGTCCCCATCACGCGCGGCACTCCCCGGGATTCCAGCCAGGTGACCGGAAGATTCAGAGCCATCGCCGCAACGATCGCGGTCAACAGGAACATCAACGCGAAGGCGATGTCTTTGAGAAACCAGAGCAGGAGAAGTAGGCCGAAAAAGAGGTAGATCCCACGGACGAGCGCCCGATAGATCACCTGCTCGCGTTGATCGGGTTCCGAGTGTTCCATCCGTGGGGGCTCCCCTCCATCTCCTGTAAGTTGAGCGCTGAGCGTTGGGCTTTGAGCGTTGAGTACGGCGGCGATAAAGCTCGGGTGAAATTCCGAGCATTCCCGTCACAAAACAGGCCGGAGTTCGTTTTCAACGCCCAACGCCCAACGCCCAACGCCCAACGCACGTTTTGCGACTTCGCTGGAAGGGTAAATCCTTCATGCGTGCAGGATGCACGCTTCATCTTCTTCTGAACTCATACAAGTTATAGATCATACAAAGATCGAACGAAAGGATTCACCCCATGCGACGCGTCATCCGCGATTTTCTGAGGCGGCTCCGGCCTGCTTCCCCTTGGACCCCCTGGTCGATGCCCCCATGCGCACCGCCCGCCATTTGATGAGCCAGCCCGTCCTCGATATTGAAACGGGGCGGGAAATCGGTAAAACGAACGGGATTCTGATCGATCCGGAGACTCGCCGGATTGCGGCCCTGAGGATGAATCCGGGGCTCTTTCAGGCGGAACAGTTCATCCGCTGGCAGGACCTCCAATCGATGGGGCCGGATGCCCTGACCGTCCCCTCGGAGGCGGTCCTCCAGTCCCGCCGGGACGTAGAAGCGGACTCACATTATCTCGATCACTTGCAGGGGAAAGCGGTTTTCACCGACAGCGGCGAGCGGCTGGGCGAAGTGACGGATTA
>JAHWJO010000447.1 GCA_019348365.1 Armatimonadota bacterium
ACGCTTACGTCGCGTGGGGGGAATTGCCGGAGCCGGAGGACGGCGCGGCGGACGACTATGCCCCCTACCGTCAATCGACGTTGGAGCGGCTGACCGCGTTCCAGGCGCGGCGGCTGGAGGCGATGGAGTGGATCGCGTCGCGGCTGGAGCCGAACAAGTACATGGAGAAGACGCCGTTCCGGCTGCCGGACCTCGCGGAGTTCGAGAGCCGGGCGCGGCATCTCGCGCAGGCGCTGGACGAGTTCCTCACCCTGGAACGGCACGTCGAGCTGGCGGGCTGGAAGTCGGCCCGGCTCCTGCCCCCGGAGCGGCGCGCCCTGCTCGGGGAGACGCTGCTCGTCCGCTACGACGAAGCGGATCAGGACGAGGGCGTGGCGGAGCAGAACCGGGAAAACCGGCGCCGCAAGGAGCTTTATGAACAATACCGGGCGGAGTACCAGGCGTCCCACCCGAACGCGAAGCGCGTGACCCTGCCGCCGGAGCAGAAGCGGGAATGCGACTGGAAGCCGGCCGGGATGCGGTTCCGGCTCCGCTTCGAGACGGAGGGCGTGGACGGCGACCTCGACGCGATCCTCGGCCTGTGCGCCCTCCGCGAGGGCGACTCGGTGGTGGCGTACCCCCGGCTCACGCAGGACAGCCGCCTCCCCGAAGACGAGCGGACCGACAACACCCCCACCCCGAAGCAGATGCTCTACGGCGCGCGGGCGCGGATCGTTGGGATCGAGGTGCAGAAGGACGAGGCGGGGCGGGTCGTCTCCGGGTTCGTCGAGGTCGAGATGAGCGAGCCGCGCGGGGGAACGTCGGCGCGGGGGTACACGTTCAGCGCGATCCCGCAGCCGCTCCGCCCCGGCGAGGTCTACACCCTCGACCCCGACCCGAACGACTTCATGGGGATGTGGTGCGCCAAGGTCGTCGAGGGTCTGTGCGCCATTGAGGACGGGCGGGAGGCCGCGCGCCATACCCTCTACGACCGCCTCGCGCACCCCGACCTCTCCGAAGCCGTGGAGTGGCCCGAAGCGGCGCGGGCGGCGCAACGGCGGTTTTTGGACGGCCTCGCCGCCTTCCACGAGATCGGCCTGATGCACGAGCTGGAGGAGAGTAAGCACGCCTACATCGGCGGGGAGGGGGACGCGCCGATCCTGCTGGTGCAGGGGCCGCCGGGCACGGGCAAGAGCTACTCCACCGCGTACGCCATCCTCGCGCGATTGCAGGGGGCGCTCGCGGCGGGGAAGGAGTACCGCATCCTCCTCTCGTGCAAGACCCACGCCGCCACCGACGTGCTGCTGGCGGCGGTCCTCGGCGCGGTCAACAAACTGAAGGAGCTCCGCGAACATCGCCCCGACCTCTGGGACCGCTACTTCGACGCGCGGACGCTGGACGTGCCGCTCATGCGCTTCCGGCCCAAGGGGACGGTCCCCGACGGCATCCTCACCGTCCCTAGAGACGAGGAGCTTCCCACCGGGGAACTGCGCGCGGCGGACCGGATCGCGAGCCACCCGTTCTGCGTCTTCGCGGCGACTCCGGGGGGGATCTACAGCGCGATCACGAAGCGGTGGAGCGGCAGGAACGCGAGCCTCTTCGGGCATTTCTTCTGCGACCTGCTGGTGCTCGACGAAGCCTCCCAGATGAGCCTCCCCGAAGCGATGATGGCGGCGCTCCCTCTCGCTCCGGCGGGGCAGCTCGTCGTGGTGGGCGACCCCCGCCAGATGCCGCCCATCGTGAAGCACGACTGGGAGAACGAGCCCCGCCGCACCTTCGGGGAGTACAAGTCGTACGAGTCGCTCTTCCGGACGCTGCTGGCGGGGCGGCCCCCGCTCATCCAGTTCGCCGAGAGCTTCCGGCTCCACGCGGCGATGGCGGAGTTTTTGCGCGAGGAGATCTACCGGCACGACGGGATCGACTTCCACTCGAAGAAGTCGCCGCGCCTGGAGGAGCGGGCGCACGCGGACCCGCTCGTGGCGGCGGCGCTCTCGCCGGAGCACCCGATCGTCGTCATCGTCCACGACGAAGCGGGGAGCCAGACGTTGAACGCCTTCGAGCGGCGGCTGATCACGCCGGTGCTGAAGGCGCTTGCGGATGGGGAGTCGTACGGTCTCGACGCGGAGGAGGGGCTGGGGGTGGTGGTGCCGCACCGGGCGCAGCGGGCGGCCCTGAAGAGCGCCCTGCCCGAGCTGGTGTCGCTCGACCCGGTGACGGGGGAGGTCCGCGCCCAGGCGGTGGACACGGTGGAGCGGTTCCAGGGGGCGGAGCGGGAGGTGATCCTGGTGAGCGCGACGGAGAGCGACCGGGAGTATCTGCAAAACAGCGGGGAGTTCCTGCTGGACCCCTGCCGCCTGACGGTGGCGTTGAGCCGCGCGAAGACGAAGATGATCCTGGTGGCGTCGCGGAGCGTGTTCGGCTACTTCTCCAGCGACGAGGCGTTGTTCGCGAACAGCCAGATCTGGAAGAACCTGCTGCGGCGCACTTGCACCGAGAAGCTGTGGGAAGGGGAGATCGAGGGGCAGAACGTCACCGTCTGGGGGAACAGGTGAGTCTGTAAGAGTTTATAGGTCAAGAACATGCCTGAGTTTGTAAAAGATGTCCTCAATGAGCCGGACCCTCTACTGGCTTTTCTCCGCCTTGAGGAGCAGTTTCGGCTTTCGAGTCCTGCCGAACGCGCGAATATTCGCCAGGGTTGGCCCTTTGGTCGTTCTTGGAAGATACCGGGCTTTGATTATTCGGACTTGGATCGGATAAAGTTCATCCCCCTCATCGGAATTGATAGTGACGGCCTGGATGCGGAGGCTCGGATCGAAGCCAGACTGACCTATCATGCCATCGAAAATGCGCGATCAGACTTCAGGGATAACACACTCGATATTGCGCTTTGTTACCATATGGCCCTAAACGCCGGACTGGATGTTGTCCGGTTATTCAACGAGGCGGCGACGGTCTCAGATGGTTACATAGCCAATTTATTTGCAGGATTCACCGGTGATAAACCGACCTATAAGAGTCTGTGGGCTTTTGGTTTCCGGCAAGTGATACTAAAAAACGGTGTCATTTATAAATGGATCGGATCTGCTGAGGATTACCTGAGTATGAAGCCTGAAAAACTAGATGCTTGGGGGCAGGTGATAGAGTAATTCAAAGATTCGATCGTCAAGACCGTTATATCTGCTCGGCGGCGCGGATGCGCTCCAGGGAGGCCTGCGCGATTGCGCTGCCGGGGAACTCCCTCAGCGCCCGCTCGTAGGAGCCGTAGGTAACGGTGCAGGGGGAATAGCCCAGCGACTTTGGGAGGGCTTCATCATCCGGTAGAATAGGGCCATGAAAGCTGCATCCGAATCCGTACTCTCCTCCATCGAGGAAGCGTATAGAAACCCCTCCCTCTCGTTCCCACTGAAGGTCGGCCCCACCCGAACACAGGAGGAGGCGCTTCAGAGGGTGGCGGAGTCGGGCGAATCCGTCGCTGTCCCCTATATCCTCCCTCTCCTCCTTTCTCCCTCCGAAGGGATAGCTAGAGCGGCGGCGCGCGCCGTTCACCGCCTAATGGCGAGGGTCCCGCCGGGGAATCTGCCGGCCTTCGATGACTGGCTCCGCACGGTGTACCTGTTCCCGTACGACCGCAATTTTGGGAATTCAGATTGGAACGACCTGAGACCGGAGGGGGTTTCAACCCTGATACGCTTTCCGGAGGAAACCGTCTCCCTGCTCGGCGCGGCGAGCGGCCACCGGAGCGGCCACGTACGCGAAGCGGCGCTGCGGCTGCTGGCGGAGGTCCATGACGGATCGGAATTGCCGTTCCTCCTGGTCCGCCTCAACGACTGGGTAGGGCCGATTCGCCGGGCGGCGCGGGAGGCGGTCGAAGAACGGCTGAACGTCCGCTATGCCCCTCACCTCGTCCGGAACCTGGAGCTGGTGTTTCGCATCCGGGACTGGCAGCGCGCCTCATGCGTCCCTTACGCCGAGCGGGCGGCCGACATCCTGAAAAGCCCGGAGGGCCGTGAGTGGCTGATCCGGGGCCTCGATTCCCGAGACCGCGCAGTGCGCCGGCTGTGCTTCGAGCTGGCGTTGGAGACCCCCGGCCTGAACGTCCGTGATACGCTCCTCCAGGCCCTCCGCCAGAAATACGACCAAACCCTGCCGCTGTGGGCGGCGCGGCAGGCATCCTCCCGCCTGGAGGGGGAGGATTTGCGGGCCGTCCTGCCCGTGATGTGGGGCCATCGCTCCGCCGGGGTGCGCGAGGAAGCCCTCCTCCTCTACAGGGACCGCCTTCCCGGTGAGGCGGAGGAGATCCTGTACAAAGCCCTCATGGACTCTCACCCGGATATTCGCCAGAGAG
>JAHWJO010000448.1 GCA_019348365.1 Armatimonadota bacterium
AATCAGTTTCGGGTTTCTGGTTTCGAGTTTCTGGTTGAGTCTTCGCGACAAAGCAAATGAACGTAGAAGCCCCGACGCTCCAACCAGAAACTCGAAACTCGAAAACCAGAAACTACTCTCTCGCACGACGTTTCTCGGCCCAGCCTTCTTTTATCACCTGGCGGGCACGCCCCAGCGCCAGGGCGTCGGCGGGAACGTCCTCGGTGATGACCGATCCGGCCCCCGTGTACGCCCCTTCCTCCACCGTCACCGGCGCGACCAGCGTGCTGTTCGAGCCGATGAAGGCTCGTTTTCCCACGCGGGATTTGTGTTTCCGCTTCCCGTCGTAATTGCAGAAGATCGTCCCCGCGCCGATGTTCGTCGCCTCGCCGATCTCCACATCCCCGATGTAGCTGACGTGCCCGATGGAGACGTTGTCCTCCACCGTGGAGCGGTTGATCTCGACAAAGTTGCCGAGCTTCACCTTCTCGCCGACTTTGCTGCCGGGCCGAAGGTGCGACCATGGCCCGCACCGGGAGCCGTTCCCGATCTCGCTGCCGGTGACCTGGCTCGCGCGGAGGTCCACGCCGTCGCCGATCCTGGCATCGGTGAGCATGGCGTAGGGGCCGATGTTGCAGTCCTCGCCGATGACGGTGTTGCCTTCCAGCACGCTGCCGGGGTAGATCGTCGTATCCTGCCCGATCCGCACGGTGGCGTCGATGTAGGTGGTGGCGGGGTCCACCAGCGAGACGCCGTTGTGCATGTGCCGCTTCAGTATGCGAGTTCGGAGGAGCTGCCCCGCTTCCGAAAGCTCCTCCCGGTTGTTGATTCCCAGCCAGACCGGCGTGTCGGGGGACAGGTGCGCGGCCACCCGTTCCGTCTCTTTGGAGAGGAGGCCGATCACGTCGGTAAGGAAGTATTCCCCCTGCGGGTTATCGTTTCCTACCCGATCCAGGGCATCCCAGACGAGATTCGGGTCGAAGGCGTAGACGGCGGTGTTGAATTCCTTGATGGCGAGCACGTCCGGCGGCGCGTTGCGATTCTTCGCCTCATGGATACGGACATGGCTCCCGTCGCGCACGATGCGCCCGTACTCCCCGGCGTCGGGGAGCTCCGCCGTCACGACGGTGGCGGTACGGCCCTGCGAGGTATGTTCTTCAAGGATGGGGCGAAGGTGCTCGCCGGTGACGAGCGGCGCATCACCGGGCATGACGAAGAGGCAGCGGCAGCCTTCAGGGAGGGATTCGCGGGCGCACATGAGGGCGTGTCCCGTCCCCTTCTGCTCCTCCTGAAGGGCGTAGCGGACGCGGTCGCCCAGGGTCTCCCTCACGAGGTCCGCCTGATGGCCGACCACGACGACGACCTCTTCGATTCCGGCATCGAAGCAGGCGTCGATGATATGATCGAGGACGGTTTTGCCCCAGAGGCGGTGCAGCCCCTTGGGGAGCTTGGATCGCATCCGGGTGCTCTTCCCGGCGGCGAGGATGACGGCAGCGGTACCTTCCATGAGTCTCCTTTTGCAGGTTCCTGAGCGAAGGGGACTGTGCTACGGATTTCAGCCCATCAGTGCCCCCGGGGGCTCAATTATCAGATTGGCAGCGGCACGCGCTTTACTTAGTGGTTCTTCCCTGTCATGATAGGCCACCCTCCATGCCCAAACGAATCCCAAATAAAGAAGCCGCCTCCGCAGCTTGAGAGGCGGAGACGGCAATAAAGGTGGGAAGGGACTCCGGGACAGGGACTCGAACCCCAATTAACGGCTCCAAAGGCCGCTGTCCTGCCATTAGACGATCCCGGAAGCGCAACAGAGCATGGCGAAGAACGCCTTGCGTGCAGACTCATTTTAGAGCGAGACAGGCGTGAAGTCAAGAAAGCGTCGGCCAGGAGAAAGCTTGGACGGATTCAGCCCGGTGATTAAAATCGCGGGCAACAAGGGCACGAAGTCCCCCTTCGGGGACTTTATGATCGGCTTGCATGAGAGGATGGGCCTGAAGTCGGCGCAGGCCGACTTTGCGCCCTTGTTGCCCGCGACTTGAGTCGCCGGGCAAAAACCGTTTAGAACGAAGCGCGAACGGTGAGAAGCGGGGCACTCTGGGAGGATGACTCCACGCTGACCTGAGGCGTACGAGGATCATGCCACTGCTTCAGGACGTACCGGGCCGTGAGGTGCCCGAGCAGCGCCCCGGCGATCACGTCATGCGCGTAGTGCCGCCGCAGCCGCACCCGGTCCGCCGATATGAGAGCGGCCCCGGCGTACCAGTAGGGCGCCTGTTTGGGGCGGAATTGCGCCCGCATGGTCGCCAGCGCGAAGGTGATGGATGCGTGACCGCTGGGGAAGCTCTTGCGGTCGGAGCGGTCGGGACGCTCTTCTTTCGTGGCGGACTTCAGGCCTTCGGTCAGGGCGGTCGTCAGCGCGAGGGAGGTGAAGGTTCGTGCAGCCCGACTGCGCCCGATTCGTCCCCCGTCTTCGAGGAGGGGGAGCGCCGCTCCCGCGCCAAGGAACAGAAGCGTCCCCTCATTTGCGAGTACGCTGGAGCGTACGCGGGGGGGAGCCGGCGCGGAGGACGGCTCCGGAGCGGTCTGGGCGCAGGCTCCGGGGGAGAGCATCATCCCGGAGACCAGGAGGGGCAGGGCAGGGGACAGCCTGCGCGTGTGGCGGGGCAGAGAAGGGCGCGTGGACCGGCGGGCGAACGGCATGGGTCAGGCGTCCGCCACAGGCCGCACCCGGATGTCTTCCGTGATGGCGCGGTCGAGGGCGATCTCCGTCTCCCCGATCTCGATGACGACGCTGGGGAACCGCTGCTTCACCCGCACGCGGCTGCCGGGGGTCAGTCCCATCGCGCTCAACCGGTCCGCGCGGTTCCGCCGCTCCGACTCGATGGCGACGATCTCGCCCGTTTTCCCCGCCGCCAGCTCGCTCAGGGGGATGACTCCCGGCGCATCCTCCCAGAGCGGCTCCGTGCTCCGGGATTGAGCCCGCTTGAACAGTCGGCTGAACCAACTCACAATCTGCGACTCCTCCGGGAACTCGTAGCGGCAGTTGGGGCAGAGCACCAGCCCGCACCCCTTGCCGAGCGGGCAGGAGGAGCACCCGCCGGTGTTCCGCGCCGGGTCGAACTCGAACTGGAAGCCGCAGAGCGGGCACTGGTAAGAAGCGGGACTCTGGACAGGGGCATAGGATTTGGGGGGATCGGCGGAGGTCTTCATAGCGTGACGTTCCAGTGCCGGAGGACGAAATTGATGAGGGCGGCGACGCTGAGCGAAAACGCGAGCGTGAACCCCGCGATCCCCATCGCCGTCTTCAGGCCGCGCTCCTTGATCGTAACGAAGAACTGCGCGATACACGGCATGAACAGCGTGATCGCGACGAGGCTGACGACGACCTGGATCGTGTCCAGCTTGCCCTCTTTCGCCATGTCCCAGAAGCCGACCGCGCCGTAATCCCGCCGCAGGAATCCGACGACGAACATATTGGCGGCTTCGGAGGGGAGACCCAACAGGCCGTTCACGACCGGCTTCGCGGCGGCCTGGAGGACTCTCAGCAGGCCCGTCTTGTCCCCCACGAAGAGGATGATCGTGCCGATGATGAAGAGGGGCACGGCTTCCTTCAGATACCACTCGATGCGGGCCATGGTCTTGATGAGGATATTCTTGACCTGTGGCAGCCGCAGCGGGGGAAGCTCCAATACGAAATCGGAGGTTTCGCCGGGGAGGACCTTCGATGCGGCCCACCCGACGAGGAAGATCGTGGTGGCGACGGTCCCCCACCAGATCGCCTGCGCGCCAACGGGGAGGGTCGCCAGCATGGCGAAGATGACGGCGAGCTGGGCCGAGCACGGCACACCGAGGGAGAGGAGCAGCGTCACCACGACGCGCTCCTTCTTGCTCTCCAGCACGCGGGTGGTGAGGGTCGCCATGGTGTCGCAGCCGAGGCCGAGGACCATCGGGAGGACGGCCTTGCCGTTGAGGCCCATCATCTTGAAGACGCGGTCCGCCATGACAGCGAGGCGCGGCAGGTACCCCGAATCCTCCAAAATGCCGAACGCGATGAAGAAGGTCGTGATAATGGGCAGGACGAGGGCGATGGCGTAGGTGAGCGCCATCGTGATGACGCCGAAGTCCCCGACGAGAAACTCACGCAGGAGAGAAAAAGGAACGACCGCGTTCACGATCCGGATGGCCCACGGGTTGATATACTCCCCGAAGAGAGTCTCTTCCATCAGTCCCACGAGGGTGCCCGCACCCCAGATACCCACGAATCTCCAGTCGAGCCTGAGCACGGCCGGCAGGCTCGGGAGCGCCCGGACCGGAGGGGTGGTGAGGCGGCCCAGGT
>JAHWJO010000449.1 GCA_019348365.1 Armatimonadota bacterium
GACGTGGTCCAGCTCCGGCGCGTAGCCGCGCAGGGAGAGCTTGAGCCCGCCCTTGCCGGAGTTCGCGCCGTGGCACCCCCCCGAGCTGCACCCGATCCGGGCCATCACGGGAACCACGTCGTTCCGGAACGAGACGGCGACGGGACGGTTCGCGCCCTTCACCTCGACGGGGACCTGCATTCGAGCCTCCCCGTACTTCACCGAGAGCACGGCCTTGCCGTCCCCCCGCGCAACGATGCGCCGCCCGTCAATGGCGGCGATCTTCGGCGCGCTGGAGTGGAGCTTGACGGCGGAGGTGACGTCCTTGCGGGAGCCGTCGGGCCGGACAAGCGCGGCGAGACCGGTGTGTCGGGCGGTCGGGCCGTCGAGGACGATCTGCGCGGGGGTGACTTCGAGCCGAAGGGCAGCGGTGCTCGCCGGGGCCGCTTTCTTCCCCGCTTGAGGCCGGGGTTTTACGGTAGCGGCTTTTCGGGGAGCCCGCGCCGGTCGCGTGGCGGAAGCCTTCTTCGCCGCAGCGCGATGCGGTGCGGTTTTACCCGCGCGCGCGGGAGCCGCAGATGCGTACATCGGCACGAGGAGGAGCGCCCCGAGGGATAAGATTGCAGTTAAGCGCATAGAATAAGTATTTAGGAGGAGTAAGGGAGGCCCGACCGAGACATCTCTATTGACCCCATTCTATCCAAAAGGTTACGGAAAAGACAGTGTGATTTTATTCCATCTGCATTCTTTGTGTAGCATCATCCGAGACGATCTGAGGCCCGACGAGGGATCATATCCATCCCGAGGAGAATCGGTCGATCTCTGTATGAGCGTCAGGAGCCCCGGCGCGCGGCAAGAAAGCTGCATATGTCACGGCAGAGATCCGAGGCAGCCGGGGCATCGTAATTCCCCAAAACGATAACGGTGTAGGGCGCTCCGGAGGCGTCCCAGAACATCTCCATCTCCGCGTTGATGCCGGAGCCGATCCCCCCGCCATTGTGCCCGCGGACCTCGCGCCCACCGAAGGCCTGCGTCATAAAGCCGAAGCCGTAGCGCCAGCCGGTGTTCGCACCCATCTCCACCTTCGGTGAGGTCATTTCCTCGGTCATGGCGGGCGAGAGCAGCCGGTGGTTCCGCAGCGCGAGGGCGAACCGGAGGAGGTCCGACGCCGTGGAGTACGCCCCGCCGCAAGCGTTGCCGCGCCATCCGAGGAACTGGAGATGGGAACGGCGCGGGTCGAGGCCCAGGGGATTCTCTATCGCGTCGTGTAGATAGCCGACGGCCCGGTTGGGGGTCACCTCTTCCACCTCGACGTTGCCGGTCTCCTTCATTCCGGCCGGCTGAAGAATCCGATCGCGGATGTAGTCATCATAGCTTTTCCCGGAGACCTTCTCGATGATCGCGCCGAGGACGAGATATCCTTCATTGCTATACGACCACTCTTTGCCCGGTTCAAATAGGAGTGGGCTGTCCGCGAAGAGAGGGAAGTAATCCGAATGCGACCGGTACTTCTTGCGCCGGTCGTAACCGGGACGCTCGAACAGCCCCCCCAGCCCCGCCGTGTGCGTCAGCAGGTGCCGCACCGTGATCTTTTCGGCAGCGGCGCGGTTCGGATACTCCGGGAGCCTTTCCGACAAGGTGTCGTCGAAGGAAATCTTCCCGGCCTCTACCAGTTGCGCGATGGCGACGGCGGTGAACATCTTGGGCATGGAGCCCATGTGAAACCGGGTGTTCTTCCGGTTGGGAACATCGTGATCCCGTTCGGCCAAGCCGTAGGCCCGATGGATTAAGATGCGGTCCCCGCGAGCGATCAGGACGACACCCGAAAACCGGTCGGCACGCGAAGCCTGTGCAGCCTGCCGCTCGATCAACCTTATCGCCGACTCTTCGCTGAGTCGAGCTGCGGCTTCCGGCATGGGCCAGGGCTGGTACTTGGGATCTGAATCCGGTTTTGGAGGGAAAACAGTCAAGCCATCGAGCTTTCCCGGCTCTGCCATGCTGTAGCTCATCCATATTCGCGCCTGCACGCCGTTGCGTCGGGTTCGGACGGTCAAAATCTGGCCATCCAACTCCGACCCGATCACCTCCAACCCTTCGCTCTGGCGCGCGAGCGCATCCAGTAGAGTCCGGTAAGACTCGGGCCCATCTCCAGCCTGTTTCAAGCCGGACTCGGAGATGTAACTTGTAATAAAGGCATCGCGCCGCTTCGGATCGGTGCTGTTCACCGCGTCGAGAAGTTGCTGGACCGCGCGATTCCGGTCTGTTTCCGACCGGGGTGCCTCTTCGGATGCTCGATCAGGTTCGGAGGCCGATGAACCAGATGAGCCGGCGATTACGGCAAGCAGAATAAGTGTGAGAATATACAATTTCATCGGATGTGTTCCTTTCGGGGGGCGGATCAGGTTATCGGCGGGTCCGGTGTGTCCGGAACGACGATCAACGCGGCGATCCGTCGCCGCCGGCCTTCGCCGGGCGGGTGGGCGCAAGCTTCTGCAACCAGGGCACGGTACCGGTCGAGCCACTCCTGATACTCCTCTTCGCTGAGGTAAAGGGCATCGGAACCGTACGTCGCCTCTTCCGGCTCGGGGCCATCAACCGCATTCGATGCTTCCAAACGGCGCACGTAATCGTAAAACAGTGCGGACAGGGCGTTGACGAGCGTCGCGAAGTACCGCAATTGATCCGGGCCGGATGCCTCCGCGATATCGTCGGGATTGAGTTCGCCGCCCCCGGGCGCGAGGGCGAACACCTTTTCGAGCGTGCCCCGCACCGGAATTTCGCGGACGACGCTGAGCACCCCGGCATTCGCCAGCAATCGGATGTACCGGTACAGCGAGGTGCGCGGCACATCCGGTAGCAGCGCGGAAACCTGTTGCGTGGTCAGTTCCCGTCCCATCAGGGCCATCAGGATACGCGCCCGGATCGGGTGAGTGATGAGATCGGCTTTAGAAATCGTCATGGTTAGCGTTCCCATAAATGATTATAATCCCATAAGTGGGATTATTCAAGGGGTGCTTCTTGAACCCGGCATAGCGTCCATAATCGGTATAGCGTCCATAAGTCCATAAAAGGGAAACGCTCCTGCGGCGGGAAACCTCTTTTCGTCCACTCTCTCTTTCCGCTTTCAACCTATGGGGTTTCCATGCTTATCCTCTGCATCCATCATCTCTCCCCGGAAGAAGTCGCCCAAATCCAGGTTGCCGCGCCTGAAGCCCGGATCGTCGTCACGACGGACAAGGGGGAGATCCTTCGCCACGCGCCCGAAGCCGAGATCATCTACTCCGGCCACTCCGAGTTCAACGAGGAGATCTTCAACGCCGCTCCCCACCTGAAATGGGTGCAGGTGAGCAGCGCGGGGGTGGAACGGTATCTCTTCCCGGCGCTGCTGAACAGTGACGTGACCCTCACCTCTTCCGCCGGGGTTTTCAACAAGCCCATCGCCGAGTCGGTCCTGGCGATGATGTTCGCGTTCGCGCGGGGCATCCACCGCTACCGGGATAACCAGCGGGAGAAGAAGTGGAAGCGCACCCACGAGATGGAGGAGTTGGAGGGGAAGACCCTCGGCGTGGTCGGCCTCGGCGAGATCGGGTACGAGCTGGCCGGCATGGTGCAGGGCCTGAACATGCGGGTGATCGGGATCAAGCGCAGCGTGCCGGAGACCCCGCCGGAGGGCGTGGAGTGGGTGCGGGGCATGGACGCGCTCCTCGACCTCGCCCGCGAGGCGGACCACCTCGTGGACACCCTGCCGAACACCCCCGCCACGCGCGGCATCCTGAACCGCGACGTGTTCGAGGCGATGAAGCCGACCGCGTACGTCTACAACATCGGGCGCGGCGTCACTATCGATCAGGACGCCATGATCGAGGCGCTGCGGGAGGGGAAGATCGCCGGGGCCGGCCTCGACGTGACCACCCCCGAACCCCTGCCGCCGGACAGCCCGCTCTGGGAGATGGAGAACGTCATCATCACCCCGCACGTCTCCGGCTCCTCGCCCCGCACCCGGCAGCGCGGCGTGGAGTTCTTCATCGCCAACCTGCGGCGATGCCAAGCGGGGGAGCCACTGAGGAGCGAAGTGGACAAACAGGCGGGATACTGACAACTTGAACCGCAATGAGTAGAACTGCCTAAACCACAAAGGACACAAAGAACCACGAAGGACACAAAGAAAAGATGAGGGATGATCCTGCTGAAGTCGCTGCAAATCGGGTGATCGGCGCTGCGATAGAGGTTCACCTATCTTTGGGACCGGGGTTCCTGGAGAGCGTTTACGAGCAGGCTCTAGTAGTGCGTCAACAAGGTATTGACGAGTAAGGGGAAAGGAGTTAAATTG
>JAHWJO010000450.1 GCA_019348365.1 Armatimonadota bacterium
TGTACGCCGGGCAGTACGAGAACACGGTCCGCGTCGGCGGCCCGACCCTCGACCCTTCCGATGCGAACAACGCCGCGATCCTCACCGCGACCGTCTTCGTTCAGCCGAGGCCGGATCGGATCGGCCAGGTGCGGCTCTACACGAGCGACATGGTGTACAACCCTGTGTCGAAGCTGCTCTACGCGAGCGTCCCCGACAGCGCCCCGGCTCACCGGAACCGGATTGCCGTGATCGATCCGGCGACGGGGGAGATCCAGGCCGCCGTTCCCATCGGCGAGAAACCGGGCAAGCTGGCCCTCTCGGACGACGGGCAATACCTCTACGTGGCCCTGGGTTCGGGGGGCGTGATCCGCCGCCTGGACCTCCGCATGCTCACCCCCGGCCTTCAATTTTCGCTGGGAACGGACATGAACGGCTCGCCGGTAACGGTCGGCGAATTATCCGTTCTGCCGGGCAGTCCCGACTCGGTGGTCGTCGCCACCCCCATAGGCTCCAACAGCTTCTATACGCTGATGATCTATGATAACGGGGTGAGGCGGCCGAAGATGCGGACCCATCTCCAGTACACCGGCCTGAATGTCGCCTCCCCCACCACCCTCTACGGGATCGCGAGCTCTCGGATTGACCGGATGTCGGTGACCGCCGAGGGCATCTCCGTTGTCGAAGGGGGGCACACCCTGTTCCATCAGGGATACGACGGGGAGCTGGTTTATGACGGCGGTTTTCTCTTCCATAACTCCGGCTGGGTGATCGACCCGGAGGCCCGGCACTACATCGGCCGGTTCACCGGGCTGAACGCCCTCACGGGCAAACCCTACGGGGGATTTAAGCGGGTGGCTCCGGACATGAAAGCGGGCCGGGTGATGTTCCTCGCTTCGGACCGGAACCATCCCGATGAGGAGTTCGTGACCCGTATACTCGCTTTCGACCCCCAGACGTACCGGCTCCTGGGGGAGCTGGACGTCCCGGGCGTAAGGGGGGATGCCGGTAAACTCCTGCGCTGGGGTGAGGACGGCCTGGCCTTCCGCACCCCGGCCGGGCAGATCTATCTCCTCCGCACGTCGCTCCTCAAGCCCCCCGCCGGAGCCGTGGACTTGGCCGTGGAGCAGAAAGAATCCCAGGACCCCGCAGTGGTCAACCGCCCGTTCTCCTACTCTGTGACGGTGACGAACCGGGGGGCGCAGACCGCGACCGGGGTGATTCTGACGGACGCGCTCCCTGCCGGGGCGAGCTTCGTTTCCGCCGTCCCTTCCCAGGGGAGCTGCTCCCAGGCCGGCGGGAAAGTGGAATGCAGCCTGGGCGTCCTGGGGCCTGGAGCCGACGCCACGATCCTCCTCACGGTCACCCCGACCCGGGCAGGGACTCTGAATCACCGCGTCCAGATCGGGTCCGCCGAGTTCGACACGGATACGGGGAACAACGTCTCCCTCCAAGCCACGCGCGTCGAGGCCGCCCTCTCCGCCGACGCTCCCCGGATCAGCCGGGTGACGCTGCCGACGAACGACCTCGTCTATCGGCCCTCCACCCGGACCTTTTACGCGAGCGTGCCGGGGCATGGGGGAAGCCGGGGGAACACGCTCACCGCCCTGGACCCGTTCACGGGGACTCTCGGCCCGTCCGTGTACCTGGGGAGCGAGCCGGGCCGGCTGGAGATCACCGACGACGGTGGGTTCATCTACGCCGCCCTGGGGACCCTCCCCGCCGTCCGCCGCATCGCTCTGGACGAAGGGAGGGCGGAGGCGCCGTTCCTGCTGGGCCGGTTCCTCTACATCGGGCCGCACACCGGGTACGACCGGGGCCCCTTCTACGCCCTCGACATGGAGGCGGTTCCGGGGAATTCCTCCAGCGTGGCTGTGCTCCGCCGGAACAGCTTAGGCGGAGGCGACACTCTGGAAGGCGTTGCGATCTACGATAACGGAGTCCAGCGCCCGGTGACGATGGACCGGAGCCAGGAAGAGGTTTCGCAGATCGAATACTCCGATACGGCGTCGGTCCTGTATGGGTTTGACAACTCGTTTTACCGGCCTACCCTCTACCGATTGGCCGCCGATGCCTCCGGCGTTACCCTGCTGAACCGGCGCCAGGAGTACTTCGTCCCGGCATCGGAGTACGAGCGGGCGGGGAATCTGATTTACTCCTCCGCCGGTCAGGTTATCGACCCGGAAACGCACGCCGTCGTCGGTTCGTTCGAAGGGATTCCCCCTTTGAACAACTTTCAATGGGGCGCCGTCCCACTCGTGGAGCCGGACCTGTCCACCGGGCGCGTGTTCTTCCTCCTCCCCCTCATGGTCGAGCGGGAGGTACGGGGATGCCGGATCCTCGTCTATGACCTGCGTACCCGGATACCACTCGGGACGATAGAGGTCCCCGATGCCACGGGCGCGCCCTCGCGGCTGACGCGCTGGGGGGCGGACGGGCTCGCGTTCCTCACGAGTGAAAACCAGGTCTTCTTCATCCGAAGCCCCCTGATCCCCCCGGCGGGCGCGGCGGCGGACCTCTCCGTCGACGTGACCGTCGGATCGGAGACGGCCCAGGTCGGATTTCCAATCTCCTACACCCTGACGGTCGCCAACCGGGGGCCGGAAGCCGGCTCCGGCGTCCGGCTGGCGGGGCAGTTCTCCCCCCACGTCACCGACCTGAAGTTCGGTCCGGGGGCGGAAAGCTGCCAAGTCACGGGCAGCGGATACGCCTGCGCGCTCGGATCCCTCGCGAAAGATGCCGCCGTCACCTTCACTCTGGCGGTGACTCCTACCGCCGCGGGGGAGATCGCCCATAGCGTCTGGGTGGCGGGGGACCGCGCCGACCCGGAACCGACGAACGATCGGGCTTCCACGACGGTACGGAGCCTCTTCGATTCCCGGCCCGAGAGCATCCGCTATGTGGGGCTGGCGACGACGGCGCTGGTCTACGATCCCGCGAGGCAGCTGATCTACGCGAGCGTTCCGGGGAAGGGCGTCATGAGAATAGACCCCTACACGGGCTCGTTCGGGGAAACGATCTCCATAGGCATCGATCCGGGCGCGCTCGCCCTCGATCCATCGGGGACCTATCTCTACGTCGGCGTCGGGGGGGGGACGAAAGTCCAGCGGGTTAACCTCGCGTCCGGCCTGCCCGATCTCCGGTTCCCCGTGTTGGGAACGGACCTCCTTCTGGCCCTCCCCGGCAGACCGGAGTCGCTCGTGGCCGGGAAACGGGCTCCGTACAACGGGCCATTGGTCCACTTCTCCGTGTATGACAACGGAAACCCACGGTACCCGGCGGCGATCTCCGAGCAGCTGAATCTCTTCGATATGACGATCTCCGATGCGCCTCACCAGCTCTATGGCGTGGAAAAAGACGATGCGACCCTCACGCTCTATCAACTCGACCTGGAAGCCGACCGGATCATGAAGCGCCCGATCGCACGCGATCTTGTCGGGGGTCATCTGCGCTACGACGGTGGGCTGGTGATCGGCAGCGCCTTGCGCGTGGCGGACCCGATGCGCAAAGCTTTCCTTGGTTACTTCCCCAACGTCCATACCTCAATCAGCCGAATCGCCTTGATGGCTCCGGATGCAAATTCCGGCAGGGTCTTCTTCCTGCATGGGGAGCATGCGGCTACGAGCTTCTCGGAAGTGAGCTACTCGATCAAAGCGTTCGATCTGAAGGCGGACGATTCGATGAAGTTCCCCCTCGCCGGAACGGTCCCTCTCCCCGGCCCGGAGAACCCGTTGAACCTGTCACCCCTCCCGGGATCCGACCTCATCCTTTGGGGTCACGACGGGCTGGCGTTCCGAAGCTGGGATGACCGCATCTCTCTCATCCGAACGCCGTTGCGTCGACTGTTGGGCGATGCGGACGGGAACGGGGTACTGAACGTGCAGGATGCCGTGATGGTCCTCCGGGCGGTGGTGGGAGTCCTTTCTTTCACCGCCGCGGAAGCGGATCGGGGAGATTTCAACCAGGATCGCTCCGTCAACGTCACGGATGCGGTGGAGATTCTCCGGAAATCGGTCGGGCTATAACGGTATGACGGTGAGCTTGGATCTACTTGTATGGAGCCACACCGTCCACCGTTCGATGACGGAGCCATGTTATCGAATCCACACGGGTGATAGGTGGCTCGGTATCGGCTGGCTAAAACCTACGAGACCCCATTCCGCTCAGTGAGGTGATCGCTCAGAACCATTGAGGAGTGGGGCACCTGATGGCTGAGAATTCCGCTCCGGCCCTTGAACCTGCATAAAGTCTGGATATCCTCCCCGAGGCTGACCTGCGGACCACGCGAGACGGAATCATCGTCGCCTTCCATGACTC
>JAHWJO010000057.1 GCA_019348365.1 Armatimonadota bacterium
CGACAGGATACCGGTGGGGATGGCGGAGATCATGACGATCAATGCAAAGCCCGCCATCAGGTAATTGATCGGCGTCTTGACCGGGCTCTGCCGCTTGATGATCGAATGGAAGGTGAACGCCACAAGGGTGATGACGGAGACCATCAGCGTGAGGCGCATCCCGGCCAGCGCGGGGAGAACTTCTTCTGGTCGGGTGTAGAGGAGTCCGACGAAGGCCACCAGCCCCCAGAAGGGGTTCACAAAGATGGCGAGCAGCGCCAGGATACCGAGCGCCACCGCCATCACCTGAAGCTCGGAGGCCATCGCCAGCCCGAGCGTGATCAGCAGCGGGACGGCCACGCCCAGCATGACCAGAAGAAAGAGGGGGGGAGCCATGGTGCGCGGCGTCCCTTCCCCTCGAGTGCGGAGCCCGCTATAGGGCGACAACTCCGGCGGATCGGCGGGTTTCGCGGGGGTCGAGCGTTCCTGGATCACGTTACGGCCCCCAGTTGTAGCGTTGCGGTAAAACCATGATCGTAAAGGTTCGGAAGAGAATGATGAGATCGAGCAGGACCGACTGGTGCGAAGCGTAGATCAGGTCGAACCGCAGCTTGTCCCGCGCGTCGGTGTGGTACCCCGCGTAGACCTGGGCGAGGCCGGTGATGCCGGGCCGCACCTGGTGGCGCATGGCGTAGGTGGGGATCATCTGCTGATACTTTTTGACGAAGTAGGGGCGTTCCGGTCGCGGCCCGACCAGGCTCATGTCCCCCTTCAGGACGTTCCAGAGCTGCGGGATCTCGTCGATGCGGCAGAGCCGGAGCCACCGCCCGACCGCCGTCAGGCGGGGATCGTTCTTGCCGTTGGCGAGCACCGGTCCCGTGTTCGCCTCGGCGTTGTGCACCATGGTGCGAAATTTATAGAGCGTGAACGGCTTGTTGTTGCGCCCGATCCGATCCTGGGAGAAGATGACCGGCCCCGGCGAGACGATCTTGATGAGTGCGGTGACCAGAAGAAGGAACGGGGCCAGCAGGATCAGGGCAAGGAAAGCGAGGGAGATATCGAAGGCGCGTTTGAAGAGTTCTCGGCATCGTCCCTGCGCGTGGAGCAGCTGCACGACGGCGATGTCACCGTGACCGGACACGCTCGACATGTTCAGCATCGACTCGAAGGAGGTGGGGACCACCGAGATCTTCACGTCCGGATGGGTCGCCGCCAGCTCTTCCGCCGCCCGCTGCTGCCAGCTCGGGGCGTAGGCCACGAAGACCTGATCGATCAGGTACTCCTCGACGACGTTGACGATCTCGTCCCGCCGGCCGAGGACGACGTGCTCCTCATCGCCGGGGAGGTCCATTTCGTCATCGATGAAGCCGACGATCTGGCATCGGGAGTCCGACTGAAGATTTCGCGCCAGCTCCCGGCCCACCGCGCCGGCTCCCACGATCAGGGTGCGCCGGGGCCGGGTCTCGAGGCGGAAGCCGCCCTGATCCCAGCCCGTCGTGACCGGCTGAGAGGAATGCTTTGTTGAGGGATCGATGGTACCAGATGCAGATTTAAGAAAAGGAATCATAACTTACCCTCAGCTAAGAAGGTCCCCCTTCGCGTGGGAGATCGCGCACGGTTCGGTCGGATTGAAGGGTGTTGCTGCCGCCTTAGCTTTCTGGTTATTCCATTATTTACAACGGTGGGGGCTGGGTGAGTCCTCCCGGCGAAGAACGGTTTTGTCACATTCGCCGGGAGGGTTGACTCCTCGTATCGCTCGTATCGACAGTAATGGATTCGACGCGAGCCGCTTTTTTTCCTCAAGTCGCTCAGGAAGCCGCTTCCTTCGCCTCTTTCGGGTCGTCCATCTCCTCCACCACGTAGTCGTTCCACCCTTCCTCCCGCGTGGGGCCGGTCGGGTGAATGTCGATGATGGCGGGGTTCTTGGGGAGGGGCGTTCCGGGCTGGAGCTGGGGAGCATCCACGGTTCGCGCCACGCTCTTCGGCGCTGCCCCGGTCGGCGCGGGAGAGGGATAGTAATGCTGGTAGTTCGGGGTGCTGTCGAGCATCTCCGCCGGCACGTCCGTCAGCACCACGCCCAGGTTGACCACGTTCGCCGCCTTCATGTGCTCCATCAACCGTTCTTCCGCCCCGCTCGGGGTCTCCAGAGCGCGGACGCAGAAGAAGGCGCCGTCCGCCACGGGGGTCAGGTTCAGCGCGTCCGTGAACGCGAGCGCGGAGGGAGTGTCGAAGAGGACGTAATCTGCGAACTCTTCCAGCCGGGAGGAGATCTCCTTCAGGTTGCGCGAGCGGAACAGCTCCCACGGGTTCGCGGGGGGCTTGCCGCTCGTGATCACATGAAGGTTCTCCACCGAGGTGGGATGGAGCGCCATCAACAGCTGCGCTTCCGCCCGCTTCTTCTCGGTCCGGAGCAGGCGCAGATGCTCGATGCTCGTCTCGTGCAGGACGTGGCCCAGGCTCACTTCCGGCTCCTCGAGGAGGTCGGTGACCCCGAAATCGTTGGACAGGCCGAATAATTCATGAAGCTTGGGAGTGCGGAAGTTGGCATCCACGATGACCACGCGATACCCCGCTTGAGCGAGGGTAATCCCGAGGTTAGTTACCGTTTGTGTTGTACCCTGTCCCGCCTTGGCTGAAACCACCATTGCCGACCGAATCTTTTGGTCACTCATATTCAGCAGGCGCAAAGCCAGGAAGTGGTACGCCTCCGAATTGAGGGACTGCGGGGCGATCTCCGTAATCCGCGCCAGCTGGGCGGGGGAGAGGGCCGTCTGCGGCAGCGGAATCGCAGCGGTGACGGGCAGCGGGAGCAGCAGCTCGGCGTCCTCCACCGTCTTCACCCGGCGGTCGGCCAGATCGTTCAGGAGAACGAAGGCGCAGGCCAGCATGAGGGAACAGACGAAGGCGACGAAGAGGAACTTCTTGGTCCGACCGGCGGCGAGCGGGAGCGGCGGGTTGAACGGCTCCACCCGCGAGACGATCATGAGCGGGTTCTGTCGCTTCGCAATATCTAGGGCGGTCTGGGCCCGGTTCAGGTGAGCCTTGATGAGGGAGATGTTCTCCGTCTGCTCGGTGATCTCTGCCGCCAGCCGGCCCATCGGGCCGTTCGCGCTGCCGGTGATCCGCATGCTGTTCCGCGCGCTGTTGATGGTCTGGGTAAGGGTGTTGGCATGGGCGCGGTACCCGTTCACCTCGCGCTGGAGGCTGGCGATGCTCTGCTGGAGGGGGCGCAGCTCCGGGTTGGGCTGCGGGAGCGATGCCCGGGAGTTCTTTTGCAGCTCCTCCTGCAATTGCCGGGTCAGGCCGTCGAAGGTCGCCTTGGCAATCTGAACCTCGATATGGTCATCGGTGTAGCGGGCGCGGAGGGCCGTCAGCCTGCTGTTGGCGGCGGCCTGGTCCTCCTCCAGTTTTTTGATCGTCGGATTCTCGCTGGCCGGGCGGCTGACGGTGATCGTCCGGGGGAGCGTTTGAAGCTGCTGCCGGCTCGCGTTCAGGCGGGCTTCCGCGAAGACCAGCTTCCCGGAAACGTCGTCATAATCCCGGTAGGCCTGCTGGAGACGGTTCACCGCCACTTGCAGGTCGTCGGTCTGGTTGCCCAGGATCCCGTAGCGGGATTTGAACGCTTCCAACTGGTTCTGGGTCTTCATCAACTCCAGCTTGGCCTTGCGAAGCTCGTCCTGCCGGAGCTTAACGTCCTCTTCGGCCTGCCGGGTGTGGAGCGCGCGGTTCATCATCACGAGTTGGTCGGCCAGGGCGTTGGCGAGAATCCCCGCTCGTTCCGGGTTGCTGTCCTGCACCTGAAGCGCGAAGACGCGAGCGCTCACCGGCAGCACCTTGATCCCTTGCAGGGCATCGTCCGGGGCGAGGGGCTGCGGGAGCTTGCCCAGCGCCGGTTTCAACACCTCCGGACTCTTGACCAGGGTTTCAAAGTCGGCGGCCCGACCCTGCCCCGCCGGGGCGCCCTCCACGTACGTTTCGGAGTCCGATTCGTTCTGTCCCGGCATGGCGGGAAGCCGGGTAGTCGGGGCCTTGACGAATTTCACCGTCGCCTGCCAGTTGGACCCCAGCAGCCGCAGCATGCCGAAGGTCAGGAAGCAGGTGATCAGCACGCTGGCCGCGATCAATCCCCAGCGTTTTTTTAATATTTCCACTGCGCGCCAAAATTCCATTATCCATCCTCTGCGCTCGGTTGGGTACCGGGTTGAACTCCTCCGCCTCCCCCATAGAGCGGGGGTTCAGGGGGCGTGTGAGATATAAACCAGGTGCCTCAACGGCCTCATCCGTGCATGGACGAAGCCGGCCTGACCGAAAAATCCTGTTTGTTGGGGGTACGGAGGCTCAGCGAATTATTCCATTAATAGATCTGCCATGTGAGGGCGTCTATATAGGTTTGTCACCGGAACGCGGGGAAAGTTACGGCTTCTCCCCTTGTCGGCTCGCGGGACGAGCGTCGTTGGGCGGGAGAGGGGCGCGGCAAAATTCCGCATGTGCTCCGAGTACAGGAAGAGTGGACGGTCGAGGTCCATCCTGAAAGGGTCAATGTCCTGCCTTCACGAGATCGAGTCCACCGTGGAGGTCGTTGGAGGGTCCGGTGGGGAAGGGGAGCGGGGGCCGGAAAGCCGTTTATGAGAGGAATGGAGTGCGGGACGGATCGAATCGGGGAGACGCTGTCCGCGCGTCCCTCCTCCGGCTCCCGAACGCCCCCTCCGGACTCACATCTCTATTATAAGCGGAGTCGGGGGAGAGTCCCAGAGGAAATACAAAAATCTGGCAGGCGGTTGTGAGAACGGGGGCGGTACCGCACCATGGCGTGAAGGGGACGATAATCGATGCGCGCACGAATCCGACTCGTGAATTGGGGGCGCCGACCGTTGGAGAGGCACGATTCGGTAGGGAGGGCTGCCGGGAAGAATCGACAGACTTCCTCCCGCCTGAAGCGGGCTTGAAACGCCCCGGACACAGGCGTGCAGCCACTTCGGAGGCGTGGGGCCGGTTCCGTGCGTTCCTCAGAGCTCCATTGACCGGAAGTAATACCTAATGAGAAGCGCCAGGTGCGGTGGGAGTGAACTCCTCCGCTGGGTGGCCTTCGTTACACTACGGCCCAGTGTCGGCCTTCGCCGACACCCTTGAAGCCAGACGTAGAACTGAAGCCAGACGTAGAAATGGGGATCTATTCCCTTTCCATTGGGTGTTGCTTCGCTTCGTTCAGCGTGACGGGACGGCGTTTTGTTCGCCGATCCGGGCCTACTCGTCGCCCGTCGGGGAAGATTGCGCGGCGATCCAGAGATCGTACAGCTTTCAGGCCCGGCTGGCCAAGCTGGCGATTTCCAGGGTGATCTGCTGCCCCTGCGCAACGATCTGGCGGCCATCATCGTCAAGAATATCGCGGTCGGCGTATTTCCCAACGACGAACGGGATGATGCCTTCTTTATTGCGGTTGATGGCCTCTTTAAGCTGTTCGGCAACCGGCTGTTCGGTGACCGGGGCCGTAGTCGCGGCGCGGCCGTTGGATCCCACCGGCGCGGCGGGCGTCTCTTCCGGCAGCTCTTCCTCGGTCGCTTCCAGCGACTCCATCTCCTCGGTGACTTCCAGTGCGGAGAGTCCCACGGTGGAAGGGGCCACGTCCGACTCGCGGCTCAGGAGAGTGTCGGTCTCGTCTTCGGCTTCGTCCTCCTCCGGCGCGAGGATTGACGTGGAGGTATCCGGAGTATACGGGGAGGTGTCCTGCGTCGCTTCCTCGTAAGGCGCGGGGCTTGCGGCTCCCACGGGCTGAGCGAGCACGTCCTCCTCTTCAGCATCCATTTCGGGAGTGGCAATGGTATGAAGGGTCGTGGCCATCGTATCAAGGGTCGTGGCCATCGTATCAAGGGTCGTGGCGAGGCCCTCCGGAGCCGCTTCTTCCAGGTCTTCCTCCTCGGTGGCGCCGGTGTCCGGCATGCCCGAAACCAGAGGGGATCCGGTCAAGGCCGGGGCTTCTTCCTCCATCTCTTCCGCCTCTTCCGCAACGGGGGATTCCTGTGCGGCGGTGGCGGCTGCCGTGGCGGGTTCGATCCGTTCTTCCGCTGCCGGAGCAGGGGTATAGGCGGGAGCTTCCCCGGTGGGCGGGGCGTACGTCGGCGCTTCCTCTTCGGTGGTCGGTTCGGCCACGGCGGCGCTGCCGGAGGTCAGGGGCGTTCCCAATCCGGCGGCTCCCCCTGCACCGCCGCTGTAACCGGCAGGGGCGGGGGCGGAATAATCAGCGGTTGCGGCGCCGGAGTTGTCAGGGGCGGCATCGGTCGTATCCGTGGCGCTGCCGGTCAGAGGAGTGGAAGGGGCAGGGGGAGGGGTGTAGGTGGCGGTCCCTCCGCCGAACGTTGCAGCCCCGGCGGACTCCACGCCCGCACCGCCGCCCGTGTAGGATCCGCCGCCCGCGCCCTGGCTGTCCGAACCGCCCTGGCCGCCCGCGCCGGGCGTTTCGGACCCGCCGGACGGGGGCGAGCCGTTCGGCGAAAGCATGGTGCTGTCGAGGATGACGACGGCTTTCCCGGATCGGACAAAGGCGTTGCGCGGCACCCAGACCGCCTCTCCGCCTTCGGGCCGCTCCAGCCGGAACTGCACGACATCCGCGTTCTTCTCATCAAACGCCCAATCGGTCAACGTCCCCAGGCTCTGTCCACTCGCCGAGATGGCCTGCCGGACGCGCTTCTCCCGGTCCTCGTTCAGGTAGGCCTGGAGTTCGGAAACCTGGGTGATGGGCCGAACTGCGTTCGCCGCCTTGACGATTACAGCATCCACGCCGAACGCCGAGACATCGGGGAACAGGATCGCCTTCCGCTCGGTGTACCATTCGCCCGTGGAGATGCCAAAACCGATGATGCGGTTGTCAACGGGCTCCGTGATGAAGTGGGTCAGCACTCCGATCTCTTCACTCGTATCCAACGCAATCAAAGGGAGCGACAAACAGTCGTTGATTTCTTTCAATTCACAGTCTCCTTTATCCTGGAGCGCAACAGAGCTGTAAGGTGATGAAGGCGAACAGACAGGTCTCTTGTTGATTTGACCCAAACAAACTACTTTAGAATAGCAGCCCTGTTGACGCTCAGTAAATACCGTGTCCTATTTAAGTTAGGGAACGAAGGACGGAACCCTTTTGGATTATAGTGCATATTGATACATAAATGTCCGATAATGTCCAATTCAGGGACGGAAATCCGTACTAAAACGACTTTTCCAGGACGGATGCCAAGGCTCCCTGCTCCAGGAATTCCGATTCTCTCCACTATCCGTCCGAGCAGAGAGACTCCCTTCCATGTCCTTCCGACTCCCCTCCATGTCTATCCGATTCCCTTTTCTGTCATTCCGAGCGAAGCGAGGAATCTAACCCCGAGGACGAAAGACTCTCTCCCGTGTAGTCGGATCCCTCGCGGCTGCTTGGGAGGACAAACGGTACAGGGACGTAAGTCCTGTCTTATTTTTCCCTTATCGGCTCATCGGGTCAGGAGCACGGAAGTTCTCCACGCGCAAGCGGACACGGAAGGCACGACGGACCGATACACTCCCTCTTTTAACAAATATCGAAGTAAAGATTCTGTGCAAGATAAAGGCGGAAAGGGAATAAGATTACAGTAGAGAGACCGTATCGCTAAGAGAGACCGTATCGCGCTCTGCCGGTCCGATACTCTTCTGCGAGTGCAAATCCTTGCACGCTTCCCCTCCTCGAGGTAATTGGATCCATGAGAACCCCCGAACCGGAAGACCTCCCCGAACCGGGCGCGCCTGCCGACACCGCCCCGCCGGAAGCGATGGGATCGGATGAACGGAGTCCGGGGAGAAGAAGGGATACGATGGATTTGACCGGCGCCACCCGTCCGATAGCGACTGCGGCTCTTCAACCGAGAGAAGGAGCGGACTCGATCTCCGGCGGCCCCCGTCCGCCGAAAGGGGAGATCATCGTCACGGACTCCTACGCTCCCGTAGATCCCGACATGGAGGCTTCCCGGGAGGGGGCGTATGCATCGATGCGCCAGGAATTCATGCAGACGGTCGCCGACAGCCTGGAGCATCTTCCGCTGCGGCAGCGGCAGGTGGTCACCATGCGCTATTACGAATCCCGCTCGCTGGAGGAGATTTCCGAGCTCCTCGATATCCGGGAGGCGACCGTCCGCACCCTGCTCCGCCACGGGGTCAACAACCTGCGCCGGTACTTCAAGCGCTCTTATCTCGACCCGGCAAACGATCCCGGCATAGAGCCGCGACAGATTTAAGCTCGCAGGGCCCTTGCATTCGCGCCTCGCTGACCGGCAGGAAGGCTCTCGTATCTCTGTGTCATGCCGACGGGTCGGTGACGACGGTACGTGAATTTCTCTCCTTCAACGGTCATTCGGGATCAACAGGGATCATCAAATAACCGGAATTTCAAAAGGGAGACCGGCATTCGGTCTCCCTTTTCTATTTATTTCCAGTTATTTCCAGAGTGCGTCGACCTCTCGATTCATCCGCAGATCAGTGGCCGAGCAACCGAAGAAGCCAGGGTTTGGACGGCTTCGCTTCCTGCATGGTCTGGGCTTCCACCATCCGCTTGCGGATCTCCTGCGCTTCCAGCTTGTGCTTGAGCCGGACTTCCTCCGTTCGGTGGGGAGACGGCAGCATGCTGGTCGGAGGGTTGAGAAGATGAAGCCGGGCGCCGTGCCGGATCGGATCGAAGCCGACAGGCCACTGGGTGTCCGCGCTGAAGAGCGCGTTCGTGAGCTCGGTCCCGATCAGCACGGCACGGGTCAGGTCCGCCCCGCTCAGGTTTGCGTTCCGGAGCGTCGCCCGGCACAAATCCGCTTCCAGCAGAACGGCTTCGGTGAGGTCTGCGCCCTGAAGGTTGGCATCCCAGAGCGTGGCGTCGGAGAGGTCCGCGCCCTGAAGATTGGCGTTCGTCAACTGGGTTTCGACCAGGTTACTCTCGCTCAGGTCCGCTTCCAGGAGGATCCCATCCGAGAGGTCCGCGCCGAAGAGCATCCCCCCGGAGAAGTTCGCGCCCGTCATGTCGGCCCGGCAGAGCACCGCTTCGCGGAGGTTCGCGTGGGAGAGATCGGCATCCCGGAGGAGGGTCCCTTCCATCATCGCGCCGCTGAGCTGGGCGTGAATGAGATCCGCACAGGAGAGGTCCGCGCCCGTCAGGTCCGTGCCTTCCAGCGAATCCCGGTTGTAACAGATGATCACGAGATCGGTATTGCGCCGCTTGATTTCGACCATGACAGAACCCCCGATGACGGTTTCGGATAAAGGCTGCAAGCTAAAACTCTCTAAACCTCTTTCCCGGCGAGCCTGAAAGCCGCAAACGGGAAGGGATTTTCCAATAGGTATGGGGTTGTTCCATATTCAGGCGGGGAATTCTCCGGTTTCCGCCGCATGGCACGACAAGACCCTTGAAAATGAGGGAGCCGACCCCCTCCCTGAAAATGGATTTCCCGTTGCGTCCCATATACGTTATCGGACAGGAGTTACGCAAAGGGTACCGTCTTTATCAACCCGAGCGGTACGCTCCTGTCCTCCCGAGTCATACCTTCTTGTCATCCCGAGCGTACGCGAGGGATCTGATGGTACGGGAGAGAGTCTTTCGTCCTCGGGGTCTGATTCCTCACTCCGTTCGGAATGACATAGAAGAGAGTCGGAAGGGCATAGAAGGGGGTTCTTGCGTGTATCTTAATCCGAATCATGCTGCGAGATCGAAAGCTGCTCGACCGGCCATTCTGAGGGGACATCCTGGAGATAAGACGGATTTCCGGGAGGGAAGCGATGTGACGAGACCGCAACATCGTTAGAACCCGGTGTTCGTCAATTTGCGTGATGGCCTGTGGAACAAACAGTCGAGCGACAAGGAAGTCTGGCTTCTGGTGAAACATCGGACGAGCGGCTTTCCGATGTCAAGATCTCTAACTCTGATCCTGCTGATGGGGGGAAGAGATCCCATCCACCGCTCTTCCCTGGATTTCCTTTCTTTCGATTCTCCCGTATCTCCCGTATTTTCACTCTCACCTCAGGACTCCACAGATGATTCATCCAGTCATTGAAAATGGGAACATGACGCCTGCGCCGCTCGCCTCCTCGAACCAGCGCGGTCCCGTTTCGATCACGAGCTACGAGATCGGGAATGAAGAGGTGGAGGTGCGGTTATATGAGGGGCCGGTACGAGGGTCCTGGGCCGCCATTGTTTGCTGCAACTGGCGAGTCCTCTCGCTCGCCAGCGGGTTCAGCAGCGCCGACGTGGTGGATGCGGCGCTGGAAAAGGCGAAGGAGAAACTGGGTCTGCTCTGAACGGGCACCCGCTGCGGGAGCAAATGCTGGATCGGAACGCGCCCCTCCTCCCTGTCGACAGAACGAACGAAATGCCCGGAGCAACCGGACTTATCAGCTCGAAGGCCACAGCCTTCGAGCTTTTGCTTTCCTTTTCTACCCGATAACGTATGATCCTGATGTACAGGAAAGATAATCGTCTAATAGGGAGGAGCTGCAGAAGGCTCCTCCCAGAAATCAGGAAATGTCCCCTGTTGCGGCCTTTGCCGGGCATCCTTAATGAAACGATCCTGTGATGCCCGCTGCCTGCATTTCGCGTTTCCGTACCGCCGGTCTACAATAAGGTACGGATTGCACAATGGCACCCTTTCACCGCACCTGTTCACTGGAAGGCGGCCCCGTCGCCGCCGAAAAGAGCGGCAGTGGCTTCCGGCTACGGACCCCCTGCTGATTTGAATTCGCTCCTCTCGCCGGTTACTCTGAAGATGACAGGATCGATTCTAAAAGAGATTCGGCGAGGGATGTCGAATGGAAGAGGGAATCCCGTCATCGATCTCATCTCTATCATACACTTGCTGCGCCTCACCCCGGCGCCGCAAGTCGCCTGATTCAGCGCCTCTCTTCTTTTGAGGCTTGGAAGAACCCAGGGAGAAGATTATGAACTTGTTTCGAATCGTCGCGCCGGCGCTTCTATTGAGCAGTTTGGTCGCGCCGCTGCAACCGGCAGCCATGGCCGCCCCCGTGGAGGAGGACGAGCCGGTCCAGGCTGCTCCCGCGCTGGAAGACGACCGGGACGCCGAAACGCCGGATTCCCGGCCCGCATCTGAGGATGGGGATGCGGACGGCGATACGGTGCGCTCCGATCCGGCTCCGGCGACCGTTCCGGGGTCGGTGGATTACTGGCTTCAGGAGACCCGGGACAATCCCAAAAGCTATGCGGCCCATTACAATCTGGGGCTGGCCTACGCGGGCCGGGAGCGTTGGGAAGATGCCATCGACGCTTACCGGCAGGCTGTAGAGAAGAGCCCGGAAGATAAGAGCGAGCTGGCGTGGGCCTATCTCGCGATGGGCATCGCGTACGGCAACATGAAGCGGCCCCAGGACGAAATCGCGTCCTTCCGCCAGGCGACCGAGGCGGACCCGGAATACGATAAGGCCTGGTTCAACCTGGGGAACGCTTACATCAAGCAGAAAAATTACAGCGCCGCCGTGAGAGCCTATCAGGAGGTCGTCAAGCGGAACCCCGATGATCCGCGCATGGTGGAGGATGCCTGGTACAATATGGCGGTCGCGAACCAGCTGCTCGGCCGCCCGGCGGAAGCCATCCCGGCTTACCGAAAAGTCGTGGATGCCCAGCCGGAGGATGCCCAGGCGTGGTACCAGCTCGGGATCGCCCAGGGGAACGCCAAGCAATACGCCAACGAGATCGAGTCGTACCGGAGAGCGATCAAGCTCAACGAGTACCTTCCGGGAGTCTTCCAGCGCCTGGGCACGGCGTATGCCCAGACCGGGAAGTGGGATCAGGCGCTCTGGGCGTATAAGCAGGCGCTCTACCGGACCAGAGATCAGAACGACCCGGATGTCTGGTTCAATATCGGGGCGACGTACCTGAAGCTGGGGAAGACGAAAGAAGGCCTCTACGCCCTCCGGCAGACCCGTCGGCTGGATCCCGCTGATGCAGAGGCCGGCAAGATCCTCAACACTCTTCAGAACGCCAATTCCGGTGTGGTCATCCGGTCCGTCATCCTCCGCTCGCCGCGCGGCTCCCGCTAGCGCATGGAGCCGGCGCAACGAAAAGTGGGATCTTATCCGTCCCAATGAGCTTCCTAGCAGTAGGAGATGCGAGTCGTCTCCTGCTGCTTTCTTTTTGATACCGATTGAGATGGAAGAATGGAAGGTCGTCATTTGAAATCTGCCGCCGCATGGGTGCTGACACTGGGAGCGGGGGTGGCGCTCATCGCCGCCACTTCCCGGGAGTCTCGCCATCAATCACAAGCGGTCGCCGCCACCGCCAAACTCACCGGGGTCCCCGCCCTGGGCCCGAACGCTTCCCTGAACGGCAAGCGCGTCCTGCCGCCCAATAATCCCTGGAATACTCCTATCGACAAAGAGCCGGTGGATCCGAAGTCGGCGATCCTGATCTCCAGCATCGGGCGGTATAAAAACCTGCACCCGGATTTCGGGGCGAACTGGGACGGCGGGCCGTTCGGGATTCCGTACATCGTGGTCTCCGGGAACACGCCGAAAGTGCCGGTCTCCTTCGAGTACGACGATGAGAGCGATCCCGGCCCGTACCCGATTCCCCTGAACGCGCCCATCGAGGGCGGGCCCGATTCGGAGGGCGACCGCCATGTGATCGTGATCGACCGGGACAACTGGAAGCTGTACGAGCTGTTCAACGCCTGGCCCCAGGGGCGAAGCTGGAAAGCCGGTTCCGGCGCGATCTTCGACCTCAATTCCAACAAACTCCGCCCCGACGGGTGGACCTCCGCCGACGCGGCGGGGCTGCCGATCTTCCCCGGCCTGGTGCGGTACGACGAGGTGGTGGGACAGAAAGAGATCCCTCATGCCCTCCGCTTCACCGTCCGGCGCTCCCGCAAGGCGTACGTCCATCCGGCCCGCCACCACGCCAGCTCGCACGACGATCCCCTGCTCCCGCCGATGGGGATGCGGGTGCGCCTGAAGGCGAATTACGACATCTCCGGCTTCCCGCCGAGCGCGCAGGTCATCCTTCGCGCCCTGAAGAAGTACGGGATGATCCTCGCCGACAACGGGGGGGATTGGTTCGTCTCCGGCGCGCCCGATCCGCGATGGAAAGACTCGGAGATCAACACGCTCAAGCGCCTCAAGGGCGATGACTTCGAGGTCGTGAAGATGGGGCCGATCCGCAAATAAAGGCAGGCAATCAACAACGGAACGGCGTCGGTTCAGGGCCCTATCTTACGGGTCGTAACCGGAAACCCGGTAACGATATAACCTTGGGTAGTGGTCTCCGCTGCTTCTGAAGACCACCCGATACAAGTTGCCACTCGAGAGCCCGTAGGAGTACCTACGGGCTTTTTTGTTTTTGGGCGGGGTCCCAGCGATTAAAATCGCGGGCAACAAGGGCGCGAAGTCGGCCTGCGCCGACTACAGCGCTGCCCTTATCTCCGACTCGACCGAAGTTCTGGCTGGTTTTGAGACTCACGGACGCAGGTTTCAGCCCCGCACCCCATTTCGGCTTCTTGAAAAGATCGGAAGAGCG
>JAHWJO010000451.1 GCA_019348365.1 Armatimonadota bacterium
ACTGGATTGGATTTACAATATCAGATAACAATTGGTCCACTGTCGGTTCACCATAGGGAGTCATCCAGGCGCAATCTTCAATGGTGGTATGACCCAAACGCGCTAATGCGATGGCTATAGCTGCCATTAAAGCTTCCTGGATAGGGTACCTGCTCATACTTAAGCTCATTTGTCCCCAGATTTCCCAATCCTCTCTTGATTTCGGATGTGAGATCTTAGAGACTTCACTGAACGAAAGCTCAACTACATAGTAATCATCTTTCCCATCGGCGACTTTGAAAGAAAAAATGTAATCCTCAAATGTTTGATATTCTTGAGGATCAAAAGTATCGAATGAAATTGGGCATTCTTCCTTACCGACCTTTGAGGCAAAGTCATTATCTATCTTTAAGTAAAATTCATTGATATGAATGAGAGGTGTTTTAGGAAGATTTAATATTTCTTTTAAAGCCCTTTCGGTCTCTGTACGTAGCTGTTCTATGACGATCGGTTCCACAAGGCGAACTCCTAAGTCAATGGACATGGCTCCATCCTTTCACAGGAAGACAATTGATGAGATCCGCAAGCCGCAGAAAGAGAAGTTTGGGGAAAGGTAGCCGTTCCAACAATGAACCGTACAACTCAACTATATTCTCCTTGATTCCTGAGCTTCCACAAGTCGTTTATGGACAGCATCCGCCGCTTCGTAAGTATCCGAGTACTGGATTGGATTTACAATAGCAGAAAGTAATTCCTCTACGGTCGGTTCTGCGAGGGGAGTCATCCAAGCGTCATCTTCAATGGTGGTATGACCCAAACGCGCTAATGCGATGGCTATGGCTGCCATCAAAGTTACCTCGAAATGGCTTCTGCTTATGGTTAGACTTAAACTTGCCCATATATCATAATCCTCTTCTGATTCCGGTTCTTGGGTATTTGAAAGTTTCTGGAACATAAGATTAACACGATGATATTCATCTTTGTTTTCGTATATAAATGCAAAGAAGAGATCCTCAAAAGATTGGAAATATTTTGGATCCAGAACATCTAAACTGACCGGACGATCAACTTTATCAACCCCAGGGATTAATTCAGAAACATGAATGGGGGGTATCTCAGGAACATTCAGGATTTCTTTCAAAGCGTTCTCGGTCTCTGTACGCAAGCGTTCAATGGAAATCGTTTCCTTGAGACGAACTCCTAGTGTTATGGACATGGCTTCAACCTTTCACCGGAATGGGGACCATCCGTCTCTTGTCTTTACTTTTTTCAGTGAAAAGGCCTGCTTGTAATGCGATTCTCATTCATCTGGTCTATCTAATACTCCTGTCACGCGACGGGAACGGCTGGCTCTCCCCAGTGTATAATCTAAATGCCCCTCATTATTCGGGAATCGCAGCCTGTATAGCCGGCGTTAATGGCCTCCCTCGAAACTCTTCTACTCATTATAGGAGAAGCATCGCGTCTCCGAAGCTGAAAAACCGGTAGCGCTCTTCCACCGCTTCCCGGTAAGCTTCAAGAATCCGTTCGCGACCGGCGAACGCGCTGACGAGCACGACCAGGGTGCTTTTCGGGAGGTGGAAATTGGTCAGCATAGCATCCACCGCTTTGAACCGGTACCCCGGCGTGATGAACAGGCGCGTCTCTTCCTGCCCGGACTGCACTTGGCCGTCCTCGCCCGCCATGCTCTCCAGCGTCCGCACGGAAGTCGTCCCCACCGCGAGGAGGCGGCCTTTACGCGCGTTGATCGTCTCCGCCGCTTCCGGGGAGATTTCACAGACTTCGGCGTGCATCCGGTGCGCGTCGAGGTTCTCTTCTTTGATGGGGCGGAAGGTATCCAGGCCGACGTGGAGCGTCACCTCCGCGATCTCCACGCCCATGCCGCGAATCCGGTCCATCAGCTCCGGGGTGAAGTGCAGGCCCGCCGTCGGGGCCGCCGCCGACCCCCGCTCGCGGGAGTAGATCGTCTGGTACCGTTCCGGGTCCTCCAACGCGGCCTTGATGTAAGGGGGAAGGGGCATCGAGCCGTACCGCTCCAGCAGGTCCAACTCCGCTTCCGCCGAGGGGAAATGAACGATCCGCCCCCCGGCTTCGGTGCGCTCCCCGATCTCCAGCCGGTCGGCTTCCCCTTCGCCCAGGAGCACGATGCTGCCCGGCGGGAGGCGGCGGCCCGGCGAGCAGAGGGCCTCCCACTGCCCCGGCGCGACCCGGCGCAAAAAGAGCAGCTCCACCGCGCCGCCCGTCGGCTTGCGGCCGTAGACCCGCGCCGGGAGCACGCGGCTGTTGTTCAACACGAGGAGGTCGCCGGGACGGAGGTACTCGGGGAGATCCCGGAACGTCCGGTGCTCGATCCGCCCGCTCTCGCGGTGGAGCACCAGGAGGCGGGAGGCGTCGCGGGGGGTAAGGGGGTGCTGCGCGATCAACTCCGGCGGGAGGTCGTAATCGAAGTCGGAGAGGCGCACGGTCTAGCGCGGCCCTCCCGGCCCGTTGAAGAAGCGCATGATGAAGGGGAGGAGCAGGCTGAACAGGATGCTGAGGACGATGCACGTCACGATGGGGAACGCGAAGGTGAAGTTCCCCCGGCGAATCACGATGTCCCCCGGCAGGAAGCCGCCCGTGCGCCCGAAGAACCGCTCGCCCGCCCACAGGAGCGCCCCCAGCGCCACAATCAGCAGCCCCACCCCGATCAAAATCTTGCCCATACGCTTCTACACCTTCTGATTAAGGCCGGGTTAAGGCCGGGTGGAAACCTGGCTTCGTGCGCCCTGCGCCGTATCGAGCTGCCGGAGCGCATCGTGGAGGATCTCGCCGGGATCGTTCAGACCCTCCCGGTTCTTCGTTTCCAGCGCCTTCACCAGGTCGTAGGCTCCCTGGGACCAGAGCGTCAGCGCGAGGATTCGCTGCTTACCGGTGGCGCGGTCCGCCATCCAGTCGGGACGGCCCTGCACGGCCATCCGGAGCCGGTCCGCCGCGATGACGCTCTCCTGCGCCGCTGTGTAGAGCAGGGGGTCGTCCACGCCCCGCAGCTGGAGCTGCCGGATCGCGTTGATCGTGTCGGCGAGCTGGTCCCGGATCGCGGCTTGCAGCAGCGAGAAGGAGACGGGCCGGGAGGAGGGGTCCGCTTCGGCGGCGGCGGACAGCACCCGCGCGCGGTCTCGCACCGCCTGGGCGTACCGCTGATCCGCGGAAAGCGACCGGGAGAGGAGGAAGCGCATCTCCCAGTCCGCCGGGGAGTCTTCCAGGGCGCGGGCGGCGAACTCTCCCGCCTCGTTCCACTGATTCCGCCGGGCCAGGAGCCGCGCCAGGTGCGCCGCCACCCCCGGTTCCCCCACCGCCAGCCGGAACGCCTCCTCGGCCTGGCGGGATCGCCCCAGCGCGAGGTACGCTTCCCCGATGGAGCGGAAGAGGGCCGGGGTCGCGCCCTCTTTCGCCGCTTTCGTAAACCGCTCCAGCGCCTCGCGGGGGCGGCCCTGCGCCAGCTCCAGCGTTCCGGCGGCGCGGATCAGGCGGGGGTCGTCCGGATGGAGCTTCATCGCCATTTTGAGGAAGCGGCTCGCCTCCTTGTAATCGCCTTTGATGCGGTACGCCTCCACGAGGAGCGCCTGGGTCGCCACGCGGTTCGGCTCCAGCGCCTGCGCCTGGAAAAGGAGTTCCAGCGCCGTCTCCACCCCGCCGCGCGCCAGACCCCGCGCGGCCAGCGCCTCCAGTTGGCCCACTCTGGGTTCCACGAGAGCCATGGCGGCGACGGTCTCCTTCAGGGCGGCCCGGTCTGCCGCCGGGTCCTCGCTCAGGGGCAGTACGGCGGACTGCAAGCTCTTGACCGCGATCAGCAGCGCATCTTTCCCCGGCTGGAGGACCCAGTCCGCCCCCATCGTCTTCCCCAGCAGCGCCAGATCCATCCCGTCCTGCGGGTGAAGCAGGGCGCGGACGAGCCGCCCGTCCGCGAGGGCGCGGCGCACCGGGGGACTGTCCGGCCCGAGAGAGTCCACGGTCCACCGGTCGATTTCGGAGGCGCGCTCCGCCCAGGCTTTGGCGTGATCGGGGGAGGCGTCCGCGTTCCAGAGCACGAGCGATGCGGCGGAGGCAGGGGAGCGGAGGGCGGACAGGAGGAGGCAGACGGCGAACGCGCGCAGGGCGAAGCGTGAAAAAGAGAGGAACGAAGGCATGGGCCGATGCATGTCTCTCCTTTCATACGCAGTAAAACGGGGATGGCTCAATCGACTACGTCTCCTCTCGTGATTCGGCTTTACAGCTTTCCTCAAGCGGAACCGTGCATTACCCGGTGATAGAGATAAGGGCAAGGCG
>JAHWJO010000452.1 GCA_019348365.1 Armatimonadota bacterium
CCCCCCCCTCACCACGGAGGACGGCCCGACGCCCCAGGACCCCCCCGCCTTCCCCCCGCGGCCTCGCACGATCCCGGCCGTGCGCAGGAGCAGGAGGATCTCTTCCAGGAATTTCACCGACAAGCCGGTCTCCTGGGCGATTTCTGAGATCGGGACCACCTTCCCCGTCTCTTGCAACGAGAGGTACAGGACCGCGCGCACCGCGTAGTTGGTGCGATTGGTCACGCGCGCTGCCGACATGAAATCTCCTTATCGGTCCGTTTACTCCCTGTGGATGAACCCCCTGAATGACACGGGTTAGCCGTTATTCCCTAGGGATTTACCCGGAATAGGATAGCCGACTGTCGACGGGTCCGTCAATGAAGGGCGGGGAGGATAAAAATTCTCTTGACGGAAAGGAAGCGCTGGACTATGCTTAGAATAGAACATGCGTTCTATTTCTGGCAAGGAGGCTTTTCGTATGCCGCGCCGTTCTCCCGACGACCCCTACCATGCCGTTTACCGAAGCCTCGCCGATCCGTCGCGGAAGAGTCCGCGCGGCGCCCACCGGTACGCCTACACCGAGGAGCAGTTCGAGCGCCGGCTGAACGATGAATCCCCCCTGCCCCTCCATGACGAAAGTCTCCCCCACGCTCCCCTCGACTCCGATGCCCTCATTCGCCACCAGGTCGAAGAGCTGCTCCACCACCTCGGCCTGACGGACCGGCAGGCGCATGTCTGCCGCATGCGCCTGGAAGGGCACACTGCGCTGGAAATCGCCGGGGCGATGGGGTTGAGCGAGCGCCGGGTGTACGCCCTTCTGAAAGAACTCCGGGAGTGCCTCGAAATCCGGCTCAAGGGATGCCGGGGACGAGAGATCCCCGGCGCGGACCCGTATTACGGCTGGCAGGAACTCTTTCTGGACAGCCAGAGACGGTAGGCCGATGGACAAGGCATCTGTTTCCCTTTTACTCCTCGCCCGGGGAGATCGTTACGATTCCTGTTGCAGGCTGGCGAGGAATTGCGGGATCAGATCGTATCGATCCACCCAGAGTAACCGTAGGCCCAGCGAAGCGGCGACTCTCTCCTCAAGGTCGCGCAGGGCGAGCGCCCAGCGGGTGTCTTCGAGGTGTTCCAGCGTCTCCGAATCGTCTCCGTTGCGGTTTTCGGCTTCCGCCCGGTAGGTGGGGACGATGGCGTAATGGAAACGGTCGCAGCTCTGCTCAAACGATGCTTCGAGCAGCCGGCGCAGGTTGGGATCGGTCATCGACAGGCCGACGAACAACCCGACGTGCTCCTGCAGCAGATGGAGCTGCGTCAGATTGGACCAGCTGTAGGGATTCAGGTACTGGTTATGATACGTCTCTTCGCTGAACACCAGATCGTTCGGCGTGCCGCTGGTAGGGAATCGATCCTCTTCTCGGGGAAGATACCCCTGGACGTGATAGATCGGCAGGGGATCCGGCAGACGCCTGCCCCCCGGCCCAATGAGCGCCTGGAATTCGACGCCCCTTCGTGCGAGCGTCTGTTCCAGCAGATCATCGAAATTGTAGTTGACCATGCTGTGCACGCCGGAGTCGGCTGCATCGCCTCCGGCCAGCCGGGCGATTTCCTGTAGAAGCTCCGTGGTGTGAAGCCCCGACAGGGACCCGTACAGCGCCTGCCGGACCTCTTCTCGGAAACGATCCCCGAAATACTGCTTGAGATAACGCGCCAGGATCAACGGGGAACGGTGGCGGAAGTACTGGAAGAGGACCTTCATCTCTTCCGGGTCGGGGGATTCGTTCATCTCCCCGGCTTCGATCTTCAGCATCCGGTAGGTGAGGCGGCGCAGGAGGTCGTCCCAGCTGGGGGCGCCGGCGGCAATGGACACCCCCGCGCCCAGGAAGAGGACGAGGTTGGAGGTTCGGTAGGCCGTTCGTAGAGCGTCGAGATCGGATGACTTCGTGACATTCATGGACGGGGAAATCTCTATTTTTCCTACAGGGGCGAACTGTTTTACTCTCTATCTCCGTTGCGCCATGGAAAGCCCGCGACTCTGCGATTGCTCACCTCCAACCCCAGATGGACGGCACAACCCTGAACGACGGGTACAAAGTCATGCCGAAGGGGGGACAGGAATTACCCAGGAGGTAGGGCATTTGCCATCCCGATAAGTCTCCATGTCATCCCCGAACCGCACCTTCTTGTCATCCCGAGCGTACGCGAGGGATCTGATGGTACGGGAGAGAGTCTATCGTCAGGGGAGAGAGTCTGTTGTAGCAGGAGAGAGTCTTTCGTCCTCGGGGGCAGATTCCTCGCTTCGCTCGGAATGACAGGAATGGGAGCATCTCCGTTCGGAATGACAGGGAGGGGAGTCCCTACGCGAGTAAGGTAAAGGGAGGGCATGACGGAGGGTTCGTCAAAGGGCCTCAGAGGTAAGCCGCAAGGCCCAGCAGTTCCAGGGGATCTTTCTCCTGAGCTTTCATGGGAATGTACATATCCATCATCGTGCCGTCGGCATCTGTGGCGAGAACCAGTTGCTCCACAAAATCCAGGATGATGGTCAACCCCATCCCCAGCGAGGTCTTCGTGGAGTATCCGGCCATCAGAGTGGCTTTCGGCAGCGTCGTGGCGTCGATGCCCGGACCCCGGTCCTCCACCCGGATCTGGATCCGGCCCTCCTCGATCCAGACGAGCACGTCTCCGCCCCCACCGTGCTTATAAGCGTTGGTCGCGGCCTCTCCCACGCAGAGCTGCAATCCGCAGAGTCGCTCCTCCTCCAGAACATCGCCCATGGTGCGGGCGAGAGCGTTTCGGACCTTCGACAGGTCTTCCGCCGATTCCACTTGCAACAGCAGGTCCGGCTCCCGGAAGGGCGCTTCCATCTCGTACCGGTCGCACAGGAGAAGCTTGTTCTGCGTCGCGGCGCAGATCACATCCCGGTAGAACTGCTTGCGCTGCTCTTCGGATTTCCGCTTCTCCTCATTCAGACGGGCGTTCTCCAGGACGACGGCCACATGGCGGCATAGGCCTTCCAGAAACCGGGCGTCCTCCGGCGTGAACGGCTCCCCCCGGTTTTTGTCGCTCAGGTCCAGGACCCCGAGGAATTCACCGTACCGGGTCTGGATCGGGCAGCAGATCATCGTCCGCTGCTCCAGCTTCATGCTGAGTTCCGGGAGCAGGTGAGGGTCCTTACGAGCATCCCCGCTGGTGTGGGTTTCGCGGGTCATCCATACGTAGCCCGGCCCCCCTTCCCCTTCTTTCAAGTGGAGTTCCAAAGGGTGCCATCGCTCCCCGTCCCACCATTCCCGCAGATCCAGCGATTCCCCTTCCACCAGGGCGATGAACCCGGCACGCGCCGCCATGATTCGGACCGCCGTCTGCACGATGCTGCGAGTCACCGACTGAACGTCCGTGGAAGCCGCATTGATCTCCTCGGAGGCCTGAAGGAGCGCCGTCACCCGGTCTTTCTCCGCGCGAGTCTGCCGGAGCAGTTGGGCATTCTCCTGCTTCAGGCTCCATTTCTCGGCGGCCTGGCGGAGGGTATTGAGGAGGGCCTGCGGCTCGTACGGCTTCAGGAGATAAGCATAGACCCCCTGATTCAACGCCTCGACCGCCGTTTGCAGGGTGGCGTTTCCCGTGGTGATAATCGGGACAAGGTCCGGATTTATCTCTTTCAACTCCCGCATCAGGTCCAGGCCATCCCCGTCGGGCAGTCGGAGGTCGATGATCGCCAGGGCCACCGGCTGCTCCTCCATTCGCTCCAGGGCGGCCCGGCAGGTCCCCGCCTCCAAAACGGGGTAACCGCTGACTTCCAGCACCTCCGCGAGCATCATGCGCGCGTCGGGTTCGTCTTCGACGATCAGAACGGGGGGGAGAGTGGCGGCCATGGAGGCGTATCCTTGATGCAGATCGATTCGAGGGCTCTCTGAATCCGGAGGAACGGGACGGGAGAAGATAAGCGCTTACTTGTGATCTTTTACACCCATTGTGAATGGAAACTTACACCCTCCGAGGTGAGGTGAAGGGCTGCTTTAGTGTAGAGGTTCTCTGTTCGTTCAATCAAGTCCGGACAGGAAGAGAGGAGGTCTCTTCGTCACAATCCTGACACGCCCCTCAGCGGGTCTCCCCGATCAGCGCATGGAGCGATTCCAGGGGTTCCCGCAGATCGGCTTCGGTTCCGGCGCGCAGGGTGACATGTCCCACGTTCCGTCCGGGTCGCGGGCGCTTGCCGTAATGGGGGAGTGGGGCAGGAGGGCGGTTCAGGCTCACGGTGGGTTGCGGTGGCCGGCCGAGCAGGGTGAAC
>JAHWJO010000058.1 GCA_019348365.1 Armatimonadota bacterium
TTTCTCTTCAAAGTCGATCCTGGGGACCGGCAGGTGGCGAACCTGATAGAGATTCACGTTGTTGTTCGTGCTGACGAGGCGGAAGAGCCACTCCGAGACGGTCCGACTGTTCAGCAGCGCGAGGAGGTAGTGAGGATCGTAGGGCGCGCGGGCTACGAAAAAATCGGTGGAATCAGCGAGGAATTGCCCCGGCTCCGACAGGCCGGCGATCAGGCGCTTCGAGAGGGCGATGTTCCGAACCGCCTGCTTCACAACGCGCGGCCCGTCGGCTTTCAGGCGGGAACAGGCTTCCTCCGATAGAGAATCCAGAAATCCTTCCCGGTCCAGCCACCGCTTTTCGGTCGTCCCGTTCGTCCGGACGTAGTAAGGGGAGACATCGGCCCCCCGGATGAGCAGGGTCCCGGTATCGCGGTTCACCATGAACGCCTTATGGTAACCGGAGTTCGCCTCCCCAATCCCGGCGTCGGCGATTTCGGAGAGGGGGCAGAGCCAAGGCGCAGAGGTGAGCTTGCGGAGGACCCGCCCTTCCGGTTCCGAGAGGCCAACGAACGGGAGGTATCCCGGCCAGAATCGCTCCAGCTCTGCCGTATGCACGGCTTCAGAGCGATAGGGCCCCGTCATCTGGCCGTTGGGACGGCGGCGGAGCGGGAACGCGGCGGTCGGACCGCCCCGCTTGCATGTGACGATGCAGACTGCCAGCGACGCTGACGGGAACACCCGTCGGGTGGAGTCGTCGTTCGGAAAGTCATCGATGGAGAGGAGTTCGGTTTCCCGGGTCAGCCACTCCCGCTCGACAGCGGCATCCCGGTCCCCCAGCAGGGATCGGGGGACGATCATCGAGAGGACGCCGCCGGGGCGGCAGAGCCTCAGCGAGCGCTGCAAAAAGAGCCGGTAGAGGTCCACCGCCCCGTTCACGCGGTACTCCCCGCTCGCCCTCGCGTACTGCGCGGCTGCCGCCAGATCCGGATTGGTTTCCAGCCCCCCCCGGCTGTTGTCGTAGGGGGGGTTGCCGACCACCGCATCGAACCCGGCGGATTCAGAGGGAGGGAAAATTTGGGGGAACTCCTCTGCCCAGTGGAATGTATCAGCCTCCGGGCCCATGGGACCCTCTTCTGCCTTCGATTTCCTCTTTCGCTTCTTATCGGGGGCACAATGAGATCTTGATTGTTTCGGGGCCGAACCGATGAGGGCGTTTCCACAGCGGAGATGGGATTCGAGGGAGAGCGTATCGGCGGAGACGATCCGTTCCGCCACCCACGCGGAGACTGCCAGCCGCGCCAACTCCACCACGAGGGGGTCCTTGTCCACGCCGTAAAGGCAGTTCCGCGCGATGTAGGCTCTTAGTTTTCCCTGATCCTCCTCACTGGCGTTTTTCCACTCCTCATTCTGCCCCATCCAGTCGTAAAGATGCTGCGCCGCTTCAAGCAGGAAGTACCCGCAGCCCATCGCGGGATCGAGGACGCGCGGCAAGAGCGGAGGCGACACCGCTTGAGAGGAGAGAAAAGCCGTTGCTCCAAAAAGCGATGGCGGATTCGGGCAGGGCCAATCTTGCAGCAGCGCATCCAGAGTGGAGGTGATGATGTGCCGCGTGATCGGCTCCGGGGTGTAAAAGGTGCCGGAAACCTTCCGTCCCTTCCCGTTTTCTTTCCAAGTGAGGAGCGGAGGGCCACCGGCAGACGCGCCGGGGAGAGGCGCCAGATCCCAGCCCATCATCTCCTCGTACAGGTGGCCCAGATCGCGGGGAGTCATGGGGCGGAAGTCGGTCCACTCTCTGGATCCCAACGGGCCGGGAAGCCGGGAAATGCGGTCCGCCGCCGCGAGGATCGATGACGGAGAGGGAGGTTTCCCCTCCGAGGTGGTGTTCAATAGAGAGGCTAAAGGAGTATCCGCCAGGATCGATGCGGCTTCGGCTTCAGAGAGGGCGGCGGATTCATTCCCATATCGGGCGAGGAGGATTCGCCAGGGGGAAGGCTCACCCCCCGTCTCGTGTTCGGCGAAGAGGGTGAGGAGGCGGAAGAACGCCCGTGTCGCGGATGATTTCAGTTCTGTGAGGGTGGGGAGAGGCTGGTCCGGTATTAAATATCCTTGCGCGAGTAATCGCACTGCTTCCCGTGCATCCGCAGGGGTGAACGCCACTATCGCCACACTACTGTACCCCGGAAACTCTGCCTGCCGCCATCGCTTCCTTGCGGTTCCAAACGGTTTCTTGTAGCATCAAGATACATAATGCAGCGTCACTCACTCTTAATCGTATTCATTTCTTCATTTCCTAAATGATATTCCGTGTCTTACCGGGAGGAAAGACCCTTGCAGCGTATTGATGAACGTCTATTAGACGAAATATTGCCCCGCGTGAAGAAGCCGAGCCGCTACACCGGGGGCGAGTTGAACGAGATCCGCAAAGACCTGGAGGCGGCGGAGGTGAAGTTCGCCATCTGCTTCCCCGACGTGTACGAGATCGGCATGTCCAACATGGGCATCCAGATCCTCTACGATATTTTGAACAAGCGCGACGATACCGTCTGCGAGCGCGTCTTCGCGCCATGGGAGGACATGCGCGCCGAACTCTTAAACCATCGGCTCCCGCTCTACACGCTCGAGTCGAAGGCCGCGCTCCACGAATTCGACATCGTCGGGTTCTCCCTCAGCTACGAGCTCGCCTACACCGCGCTGCTCGACCTCTGCCACCTCGGCGGCATCCCGGTGAAGTCCGACGACCGCACCGACGCCGACCCGCTCGTCATCGCGGGGGGGCACTGCACCGTCAACCCCGAGCCCATGGCCGACTTCGTCGATGCGTTCGTCATCGGCGACGGCGAGGACGTGATCCACGAGATTGTGGACGCGATGAAGGAAGCCGGCTGGCCGAACCGCGTGGGCCGTAGCCGCGATTCCCGCGACCTCCGCGAGGCGATGCTCCTCCGGCTGGCCCAGATCGAGGGGGTGTACGTCCCCCGCTTCTACGAACCGACTTACAACGCGGACGGTACGCTCCAGCACATCGCGCCCACCCGCCGCGACGTGCCCGCGATCATCAAGCGCGTGGCGGTGGACGACCTGAACGCGGCCCCCTTCCCCACCGCGCCCATCGTGCCCTACACCGAGGCGATCCACGAGCGCGTGGCGGTCGAGATCGTGCGGGGCTGCACCCAGGGCTGCCGGTTCTGCCAGGCGGGGATGATCACCCGTCCCGCGCGAGAGCGCAGCAATGAGAAGATTCAAGAACTCGTGGGCGAAATCCTTGAAAACACGGGCTACGACGAAGTCTCTCTCACCTCCCTCTCCAGCGCGGACCACACCGAGATCAAGGAGATGGTGCGGGACGTGGTGGACACCTACGGGGCGGATCGCGTGGGGGTCTCCCTCTCGTCGCTCCGTACGGACAAGTTCTCGGTGGGGCTGGCGGAAGAGGTCCAGCGGGTGCGCCGCAGCGGGCTCACCTTCGCGCCGGAGGCCGGCAGCCAGCGGATGCGCGATGTGATCAACAAGAACGTCTCCGAGGAGGACATCGAGCGGGCCGTCGGGGCGGCATTCGAGGGGGGCTGGCGGCACATCAAGCTCTATTTCATGATCGGCCTGCCGACCGAGACGGACGAGGACGTGGCCGCCATCGGGGAGACGGCCCGCAAGGTCGCGACCATGGGGCGGAAGCAGGGAATCCAGCCGAAGATCAACGTCGGGGTCTCCAGCTTCGTGCCCAAGCCGTTCACCCCGTACCAGTGGCACGGGCAGTCCACGATGGAGGAGCTGGATGCGAAGCAGAAAGTCCTCCGCGAATCGATGAAGCGGGACAAGGCGCTCTCGCTCTCCTGGAACGACCCGTCCACCACGCTCATCGAAGGGACGCTCTCGCTCGGCGACCGGCGCGTGGGGAAAGCGATCCACCGCGCGTGGGAGCTGGGCTGCCGCCTCGATTGCTGGGACGAATTCTTCCGGTTCGAGACCTGGATGCAGGCGTTCGACGAGGCCGGCGTGGACCCGACCTTCTACGCCTGCCGCCAGAAGAGCTACGAGGAGACCCTGCCCTGGGACCACATCGACGTGGGGCTGAACAAATGGTACCTGATCGACGAGGATAAGAAGTCCCGGACCACGCGGGAGCTGACGCCGGACTGCCGCGCGAACAATTGCAGCGTCTGCGGCACCTGCATGAACCACGACATGAAGAACCTCCTCACCGTCAACCCGAAGGGCAAGAAGCTCGACATCCCGATCCTCGACGGAAGCAAGGGGCCGCGATGGGTGAACGGCAAGGGCACGGAAATTCCTCTCACGCCGGTCACCCCTTAAAACCGCTCTATGAGGAAACCAGGAATTCAGGAATTCAGGAAGAGCTTGAATATAGATGATGGAGGATAGCATTCCCCCCATGATGTGTTCAGAGGTTTTCCTGAATTCCTGGTTTCCTGGATTCCTTATAAAGAGGGGGTTTCCTCATGAGCGAATTAGAAATCCGCACCGACCGGCCCGGAGGGGAGTACGCCCCGGCGGTCGTGGTGCAGCGAATCCAGTTCCGGTTTTCCAAGGGGGCCGAGGTCCGGTTCATCTCCCATCTCGACCTCCTGCGGACGTTCGAGCGGGCGATGCGCCGGTCGAAGCTCCCGCTCGCCTTCTCGCAGGGGTACAATCCCCGCCCCCGAATCTCGATCTACGTGCCGTTGCCCGTCGGCTCGACGAGCGAGGCCGAGCTGGGTTCGGCGGACCTCTCGGAGCCGCTGGAATCGGGCGAATTCAGCCGCCGGATGAACGCCGCCCTGCCCCCCTCCCTCCGAATCCTGGCGGAAGAGGAGATCCCGTACGAAGGCGCGCACGCCGCTTCGAAGATCGATACGGCGGAGTACCGGGTGGAGGCGGCGGCCCCGCAGACTATGGACGAGGCGGAGGTCAGGGATACGGTCGAGGCATTCCTGGCGGCGGAGTCGTGGCCGTTCGTGCGCCAGGGGGGGAAAGGCAAAGGATCGAAGACGGTGGACCTCCGCCCACCGGTGCTGGCGCTGGAAGTACTCGATGTGGAGGGCGACCGGGCGGCGTTTCGGATGGAGGTGAACATCGGCGGGGAGGGCGGCGCCCGCCCGCGTGAGATCGTCGCCGCGCTCGCGGAGAAGATCCCCGGACTGGAGGAACGCCGGACCCATCGCTGTAGACTCTATCGGCGAGAGTAAAGGCGGTTGGAGGGGATAATGAATGGCAGCCAAATTGTAGGAGTCGCTTTAGGCGTTTTCCTCCTGATATCGGGGAGCTACGCGGCGTTCAGGCCGGAGGAGTCCTATCGGAAGAGTGCGGAGTGGGCGAACATCTTCTGGCGCATCAATCCGGCTGCCGCTCCGCGCTATCCCCTTTATGGGCCTGGAGCCAAATGGGGTATTCGGATACAATGCTTATTCGGCATACTGTTTATGGTTCTCGGCCTCTCGACGATTGTGTACTCCCTTTTCAGGGATCCGGTAGGGGAGCCGTATTCCTCTCCGCATCGGAGTAGCCGGCGATTGGAACCGCTCCTGGAAAAGCACGAAGTCGCCCTCCGGCGACTTGTCCCCCGGCCCGACCTCAACAGAAGAGTCGGATGGAACCCGTCCTGTTGATCCGGCAGAGGAGTCCGCGCTGGCGGAGAAGATTCCCGGCCTGAAAGAACGCCGGACCCATCGCCGCCGCCTCTACAGGCGGTAGGAGCCGAACCGGAGATTATTTGCGCCGGGAAGCGATCTCTCGCGCCTGTTGAAGGATCTCCCCGATCTTCCCCCATCGTTCATAGAGTTCAGGGCTAGGCCCCAACTCCTTCTCGACTTCCTGCGTCATCTTCACGTATTCGTCGTCTTCCGCATCGTAAACGGCGGCTTCCGGCTCGCGGCTCATTGCCTCCAGTTCCTTTACGACGCGGGCATCCGCCGCCTTCAGGGTAATGAGCGCCTTGCAGATCTCCAAACGGGCATCCCAGGACGGGTGATGGAGCTTGCGAAAGAGGGCTTCCGCCGCTCCTTCCCCGCCGCGATACCCCACTTCACCAGCGGCGATCTGCATTACTTTGATTTCTACATCGTCAAGGGCTTGGATGTAACCCTCGCGTACGGCGAGAGTGTACACGCTCATCAGGCCGATGGCGCAGCTCAAACGCGCCGATGCGGTGGGGTTGTGGAGCATGTGGCGGACCATCTCATTCGGGACCACTTCTCCCGCCCGGTGCATCGCCAGCGCCCGCGCCGCACGCGCCCGGACCCTCTCCTCCGGGCCGTCCAGCGCGGCGAGGAGCGCCTCGACGGTTCCCTTGCCGTCCTGCTTCATCAGTCGCTTGAGGACCTGATCGCTCTCGCTCCGGCTCTCCGTCCTCAGCGCAGCCAGCACTCTCTCGTCGTGGGAGGGGGCGGAAGCACGCCGCCCGAATGAGCCCCACGCGATCCCGGTCAGAGCCAACAGTCCGCCCAGCGATACGAGTATCGTTCTCCGGTTCATCTCGCCCCCTATAATAAAGGATGGCCTCAGAAGCGGGTCTTTCGTAGTAGTTCAGAGTCTTCTCGATTCTTCCGGTCAGATTCCTCTCCGCACTCGGACTGAACGCCGCCTCAATACCGGTCGTAGCGGCCGTAATCGCGGGGGAACCACCCGTCGCGCTGAGGCGGGGCCTCCCGGCTCTTTTTCCCACCCAGCAGCCCGAAGAGGATCATCCCAGCGAAGAACCCTCCGATGTGCGCCATGTAGGCGACCCCCGCGCCTTCGACCAGACTCCTCGGCAGGGCAAAGATCTGGAGCGCGATCCAGCCGCCCAGCACGATCCACGCCGGAAGCCAGATTCGCGTGATGAAAAAGCCCAGGATCACGATGCACATGACCTTGGCGGCGGGATGGGTGATGAGATACGCCCCGAGCACTGCGGCAACCGCCCCGCTCGCGCCGAGGACGGGGACGCCGGATTGCGGCCCCACGGCGATATGGGCCAGGGCGGCGGCGATCCCGCCCCCGAAATAGAAGATCAGGAACATCCCGTGCCCCAGCATGTCCTCAACGTTGTCCCCGAAGATCCACAGGTAGAGCATGTTCCCGGCGATGTGCATGAACCCCGCGTGCATAAACATGGAGGAGAAGAGGGTGGCGTACATCGGCTGGAGGGTTTCCACCGGCCCGCGATCCACTCCCGTCGTGATCTCCGCCGGGACCATCATGTAACGAAGCTGCTGCTGCTCCGGGACCATGAGTTGCCAGAGGAAGACCGCCACGTTCATGGCGATCAGCATATACGTCACGAACGGCATATTGCGCGGCGGATTCTCATCGCGTAGCGGGATCATTCATCTCTCCGTAGGGGTGCTGTTGCTGTAGAAGCGCGGAAGGAGAGGCTGGCGCCGGAATTCACTCCCGCAGAGCTTGCCGCCAGGAGCAGGGTAGCGCCGCCGTCCCGGCGGCGTGCCCGCGAGACGCGGGCACTACGAACTTCTCATGCCGTGTTCTCGCGTACGTCCTATCCCGGTTGGAATCCTCCAGCGGCTTCGTTCGGCATCATCGGATCTCGGCGGCGATGTCCCGGCGGAACTCCGGGACCGTGAACGTCAGGCCCTCTTTCGTCGCGCGGACGAGGGTGGAGGTGAGCGAGACCCCCTTGCGGGTGTCCCACCAGAAGACCCGGTACGCGCCGGGAGTCATGCCCTTCAGTCGAAGCTGCACGCCTTTCCAGAGCCGGGGTTCCGCGCCCGCCTGGGCTTCCTTCCAGTTGCTCCGCTCATCTTGTACCCAGATCACGGCCCGCTTACCCCCGTGCATCCCCAGCAGCCGGATCGCCGGAAACTCCGAGCTGCGGTAGTTCGTCATCCGGTACTCCGAGACCCGAATCCAGTCGCCCGTCGCGTTCTCCACCTCGATGACGTGCTCGCCCGCCGGAACGTCCACCCCGTAGCTCCGGTCGTAGGTGGCGAGGTAGGTGTTGTACTGCGGCTGGTGCGAGGTGGACTTCCACGGCCCTTCCCCCGGCCCCGCCGGAAGCGGCTGCTCCAGCGCGGTCTTCCCGTCCACGCGGATCCGGAGCGTGCCCCCGCTCATCACGTCCTGAACGTGGACCGTGAACCGGCCCGGACGTTCGGACCGGATTCGGAACCGGGGCGTCGTCCGGAGGTCCGGCTTGCCCGCGCTGTAGAGGTACTGGGGAGCGTCCCCGCCCTCCACCTGACCGTTGGGCCGCAGGGTGTAGGCCGCATCGCCGGGGGGCTTGCCCCACCCGAACCGCGCCGGAACGACGAGGTCGGTGTAGGTCTTCGTCGCGGCGGGGAGTCGCGGGGGATCGGCTTCGAGGAGCTTCCATTCCACCCTCGACCACGGGATGCGCCGGGCGAACCGCGCGAGCGGCGTGAACTCGCGGTAGAGGTTCAGCGGGTGGACGTAGTTGTCCCACCACCAGATCGCCGCGCCGCCCATCCCCCGGCTCATCGCCGACGACCAGAGGCCGTTGTGCAGGCTGATCCCCAGGCCCTTCGGGTCGTACTCCCGGTCCGTCTTCCTCCAGTCGATCCCGAACTCCGCGACGAGATGGGGCTTGCCGTACTTCTGCGTGTGCTCAACGTTTTGGCTCGTGACGACCCCCGCCATGTCCGTGATGGAGCCGGTGTCGCCGTAAAAATGGGTCTGGGTGAAGTCGATCTGGGGGATCTTCCAGATCTCCTCATTGCCGTAGGTCGTGCTGATGAGGTGGTCGTACGGGTCGAGGTCGCGGAGGTATTGGCTCATCTCCGCCACCCAGTCTGCCGGGGCGTTCGCCTCGTTCCAGAACTCCCACGACTGGACCGCCGTATTGTGGCCGTACCGCGCGACGAGGTACCGGAGCTTCTGCTTGTAGAGTGCCCGCGCCGCCGGGTTTGAAAAGAAGTCCGCCGGGGTCTTCGCGGGGCCGCCGTTCTTCGCGTTGTAGGGGTTGCGCTCCCAGTTCTGCTCGTTAAAGAAGCCCGCATCGTCCTTCAGGTCGCCGTAGGTCCCGAAGGTGAGCATGACCGCGATGCCGTTCTTCTTCGCCAGCTCCAGCATCCGGTCGATCCGCCAGGCGTTGTCGAGGGCGTAGCGGCCCAGGCCCCGGTAGGTCCCGCGCTCGTTCCCGCCGGAGGGGTCGGGGGTCCACTCCAGCCCCATGTTCCAATGGACGAGCCAGACGCGTGCCCAGTTGCCCCCCGCGCGGCCCAGCGCGCTGTACCAGTCTTCGTAGTCGTGGGTGCCCCGGCTTCCGGCCCAGCCTACGTTCTCGCCGATGAGGAAGTACGGCGTTCCGTCGTCGTACTGGAGGTGGAAGCGGGACTTCTGGCTGCGGCGGATGAACCCCTTCTCCTTGCCCGGCCGCACGATGAAGTCGCCGTTCAGGAGCTTTAACCCGTCTTTGTCCTTGGCGTACACCTTGTAGGTCCACTCGCCGGGAACGTTGGGGCTGAAGCGGACCTTCCACCCCGGTTCGCCGTTCGAGGTCAGGACCTCTTTCCCGTCCCGGAGCGCGGAGGTGAACTCCTGCCCGAAGAACCCCGGCGTACGGAACGCCTTCCCTTTGGGGGAGGTGAAGATACCCGTCACGGTGATCTGCTCGGGGTCGAAGGGGTTGTCGTAATCCGTCGGGAGGTCGGGCAGGATTTCGACCGTGTCGTAGGTGGAGAGTCGGAGGGTCGGAGGAGTCGGGGCGGCTTCCGGCGGCGCGGCCCCGGCAATGGCGTGATAGAGCGTTCCCCCCAGGATCAGGAGGAGGCAAAGATTTCGGTTCAAATTCAACGTACTATTCCCCTCTATCGTGCAAAATCCAGATAGATTGTAGCGGGACTCCCGATCAAAGCCCACTCTGCACGGCGAGCCCCGCCGTTCTGCATGGTTAGACGCAGGGGGAGGAACCCCGTTTTCCAGCCCGAACCCAACTTCGGCTTCAACACACGCAACGGGGTTCATGACGGGAAGGAGACGGGCATGTCAGAAGTATCGGAAGCAACAGGGGCAGCCGCCGCAAAACCGAAAATCGGCGCGCAGCTCATCATCTTTGGCCGGAGGAACGCGGAAGACTTTCCGGGGGTGCTGCAGGACGTGAAAGCCGCCGGGTACGACGGCTTCGAGTCCGGCAACCTCTACGCGCGATACTCCCGGGGAGAGGTGATGGACCTCCTCGGATCGACGGGGCTGGAGGTCTGCGGGGCGCACAGCGGGTTCGGCGACGTGGCCGATCTCGACAAGGTGGAGAGCGCCATCGAGTTCCTGAAGGGCGTGGGCTCCCGGTATTTAATGGTGAGCGGCGTGGGAGATCTGAAGCGGGGACTTGCCGCGTATGACGACGCCATCGAGGTGTTCGAACGCGCGGGGCGGCTCTGCAAGAGCGAGGGGATCGACTTCTGCTACCACAACCACGCCTGGGAGTTCGAGCCGACGGACGGCAAGATCCCGATGCACTACCTCTGCGACCGCACCGACCCGTCCCTCGTCAAGCTTTGCATCGACGTGTACTGGGTACATGTGGGCGGGGAGGACCCGGCCACGTTCATCCGCCGCTACGCCGACCGCGCGGCTTACTTCCATTTCAAGGATGGCTGGAAAGGCACGTTCACGGAGCTGGGCCGGGGCGAGGTGGACCTCGAGCGGCTCATGCCGGAAGTCCTCGGCGTGATGCCCGAATGGATCGCGGTGGAGCAGGATCGCACCGACGGCGATCCGGCCCAATCCATGGAGGTCAGCCGCACTTTCCTGCGGGAACGCCTGGGCCTGTAGTTTGGTGTGAGGGTGTGCGGGAGGGGGTGAAGGGGACGCGGGCCTGCGGCACGCGGATTTCAACGCGGATCCACGCAGATAACCCCCGAACCCCCTCACCCGATCACCTCTTCACCTTGTCACCCCCTCAGGGGATAGGGGTTCTCTGCGTCTCCGCGCCTCTGCGGTTCAATGGGATTGAATCCGCGTGCCGCAGGCCCGCGTCCCCTTCACCCCCTCCCGCACACCCATCCCTCCACTCATTCACCCCGTCAGATCTCGTAATCCAGCGCCAGGATGCCGCCCTCTTCAACGACGGGGCGGACCGCCTCGGTGACGGCGGCCTGATGGAGCGGGTGAACCTGATACGCTTGCAAGGCATCCCGGTCCGGGAATCGGACGACGAGGCCGTGCGTGTACCCCTGCGCCCGCTCGCTGAAATTCGTGCCGCAGGAGAGATAGAGAATCCCCGGCACTTCCTCTTTCAGCGCGCGGAGACGGCGGAGCATTTCTTTCACTGCCTCCGAAGTGGCATCGGAGCGGACCTTGAACAGTACGATGTGCTCGATCATGAAGGTGAATTCGCTTTCCAGAGAGGACGCCCGCAAACGAATGGAAACAAGGAGTGACTTGGCGGGGGACGCGTACCAGCGCGGGTATAGATTCTCCGGGGAGGGAAAATACCCTGCCGGAGATGAGCATACGAGTCTGGAGCGTTGGGACTGCCTGCAGTGCGCGGGGTGATGAGTACCCTTTAGAGCCTGTTATGAACTTTCCACGCTTGCTTAAGGTTCGGCTCACGCGTGAAGTTAAAATGGGTAATTAGCGTGCCCAAAGCTTAAAGCGCCAGGGGTAGGTTCCTTATAGCGGTTTTACTTGGGTCAATCACGCCTGAAAGCATATCTAGAAGTTCATAACAGGCTCAATGAATCTTGTAGATGTATGGCAGGAGGAGACCCCCTCGAAAGAATTCGTGCGCCAGGTTATTTGACGGTGCTGTTAGGATTTGGCCTGAACGACGTAGAATATGTAACTATTCTGATCAATCCACCTGCCTCAAAGGATTCCATCATGCTTTTGAAGATGCAAACGGTCAGTTTATCAATTCTCACCCTGGTTGCGATCTCCATTCTCAATCCGATTCACCTACATGCTGCAACGCCTGAAGCCCCCCCTGCGCTTAATAAAACATCCCAAAGCATGGATAAGGTGGCTCAGGACTTTCTGGATGAAGTCTTCACTTTTGTCCAGGAGAACGCGGTCTTCCGTCATCGCCTCAACTGGAAGCGGCTGCGACGTGAGGTCTTCTTAATGGCGGCAGGCGCTCGCGGTCCTGCTGACACCTACCCCTCCATCAGGCATTTGGTAGCCAGCTTGGAGGACAATCGCCATAGTGCCTTCTTCCCCGCTCTTCCACCTGTGCCTCCCCCACCCTCTCCGGAGACAACGGATAAAGGTAAGCCTGAGACATCTCGCAAACAGGGGGGAATCGGTGCTTTTTCCCTGTTCCCGAGCGGAATCGTCTATGAGGTATTAGCGGGCAGCCCTGCAGAACGCGCCGGGCTGCGTATCGGTGACAAGATAACCGCTCTCAACGGCCGCCCAACGTCAGCATGGGTGCGCGATCCGTTCGCGCGAGCTTTCTTCGGTCCTATGGTTGAGTCAAACGAGCCCCCCGATTCTGATGCTGTCGTATCGATTACCTACCAACGACCAGGCGGTGCGGGGGACCTGAAGTCACAGATGCTGATGATCCCTTTCGGCAGCTATTCCAAAGACCGTATCCCCATCGCGCGTCGTTTTCCGTCAGAGATCGGGTATGTGGAAGCGCCGATGATACTCGGACAGACGCAGCAGGCCATGACACGTTATGCGGAAGCAATGCAGCAGGCCATCCGGGCTGTTGACATGGGGGAGCCTGGAGAAGCTCCTGTGCGAAAATGGATCATCGATGTGCGGCGAAATCAGGGCGGTAACTCCTGGCCTATACTGGCAGGTTTGGGTCCGCTGATCGGTGAGGGTGTGATCGGCGGAACAGACGGACGAAAGGTCGAGCGAGATGAGACCCGCTATGAGAAAGGGCAGGCAAAACTTAATGACGAGGTGATCGCGCAAGTCGCCTCGCCCTACCGCCTGCGCGCGGGCAAAAAGATATTTGTGGCCGTACTCACCGGCTCGATGACTGCCAGCGCCGGCGAGGCCGTAGTACTATGGTTTCGCGGTCTCCCGAATGTGCGCACCTTTGGTGAGTCGACCTATGGCGTGCCTACCGCAAATATTGGGCATCGTTTCAGCGACGGATCCGGGATGAATTTGACCGTCTCAGTGGGCGTAGATCGTAAAGGGCGGAACTACGCTGGCCCTATTCCTCCTGATGTACCGGTCATGACGGAATGGACCGCTTATGGGACAGAAGCCGATCCAGCGGTCGCAGCCGCGATCAACTGGCTTCAAACCCGAAAATGAAAAGATCAGATCAGCAGATGCTACAGGGTTGAGATACACGCTAAAAATAGCTCATCTTCATTAGTGCCTGTTATGAACTTCCGGACGGGACTTTAGGGGTGAACGGTCCATGAGAAACTGAGATAAGGAACTTATCCCTGGCTGCCTAAACTTTGGGCTCGTTAACTTCCACGTTGGGGCATCACGCGAACCGATCAAAAAACAAACGGACAAGTTCATACCAGGC
>JAHWJO010000059.1 GCA_019348365.1 Armatimonadota bacterium
CATCGACTCCCGTCTCACCTCCGCCGCGATCCGGTACTTCGGCTCCTGGCGCGCCGCCGTCGAAGCCGCCGGGATCGACTATGAGAGCGTGGCCCTCGTGGGCCGCCGCCGCCGCTCCGAGAAGATCACCAAGTGGACCCAGGAGTCGATCCTGGAGGAGATCTGCCGCCTCTACCGGGCCGGGGAGGACCTGACCTCCACGAACGTCCGGCGCAAGCACCTCTCGCTCTATGCCACGGCCCGCCGCAAGGACCATTTCGGGAGCTGGGCCAACGCGCTCGCGGAGGCCGGAATCGATTACGCCACCCTCAAGCAGCAGGCGAAGGCGCGGCGGCGGGAGGAAGAGGATTGGAAAGAGCAATTGCTGTCGGACTACGAAGAAGGGCATGAAGGAGATCGTCTCCGAAAGGCGGCGGTGCGGGTGGATACGGGTGAGCCGACCGCCCGGGGGAACTGGGCGCGGGAGCTGATCCGGGAGCGGCTGGCCGAGATGGTGGAGTCGTACGGCGGCCTCGATTCCCCCCCTCCGAGCGGGCAGGAGCACTCCCGCTCGATCATCCACCGGTTGCAATCCCTCCTCCGCCGGGGGCGGCGTAAAAACGGGGGGGCGGGCGAAGAGGAATAAAGGATTCTCGCGGTGCATGAAAGAATAATTATACGAACATATATTCGTTATTCGGGTATAATAGTGGGGAGAAACGGTAGAGGTCAACGGTAAAGGAGGCGACGATGTCTGCAACGATCCGGATATACGACGAAACGGCGGCGGGCGACCGCACCAACGCCCTCACCCTCGATTTCCTGACCGCCCGCATCAGTGTGCGGGAGCTGATCCGGCGGCGCGTTTACGAAGAGGTGCAGGAATATAACGCCTCCACGCCGGAGGTCTTCAGGGGGCTGGTCCAGCCCACGGACGCGGAACGGGTGCTGAACGGCTACAAGCTGCGGGAGCGCCGCCGGATCGGTTGGGAGCAGCAATACGCGCGCGCCGTGGAGGCGTTCGAGCGCAACGGCTTTTTCATCCTCGTGGACGACCGGCAGGCGGAGAGCCTGGAGGAGGAGATCGACCTGAAGATCTCCTCCGAGGTGAGCTTCATCAAGCTGACGCCGCTGGTCGGGGGCTGAGGACGCCTCTGCGGGAGTGAGATTGTGAAGACAGGACGCTGGGATGAACCTGCTTGATATGGTTAAAAGCCGCTTGGGACAGGATGAGCCGGGGAGAGAGATCGCCCCTGACGATCCGCATTATGAAGCGTACCAAAGCATCCATGCCTTTTTGACGGAGATCACCAACGACCCGAATATGAGAAGCTGGTATTTCGATGCGAAGCCGCAGGATTACGCATCGGGGAGAGCCATTCTGGAGAGCGACCGGCATTTTCAGGTCCATGTGCTTCACGCCTTGATGGAGAGAATCGCCTGGTATCGTCGGAATAACCGGGGTCAGGGCGCTCGCTGGTATGCGCTCTACTCCCTCTACCGGGCGTTAATGGCGCGGAATCAACCGTTCACTTACGACGACCTCTTTCACCAGTTGGCAATGGTGGCCAGCCACACGATGGGGAACGACATCCCCCTCGGGCTGCTGCTGAAGCAGGTCGAACGGTATGCGTCCCAACACGAACTCACCGAGGAGATGAGAACCTGCCTGAGCCGTCTTCGCCCTGACTCTCGGAAATACGGGTCCACAGAAGACCGCCAGCTCGCGCGGAAGATCGATCAACTTCTGGGAGTCTCCGAAACGTTCCGGCTCCTTCCGGGAAGTCCCTGGGCCGATACCACGTTGAAGGATCTGGCGGCGCTGCCCGAGGCCGAGCGGCAGGCGTGGGAGGCGCTGCTGACCCATGCATCCACGGCGGAAGCGTCGCATCCTTCAGTGAAATGGCTGAAAGATGCGGAAGGCCATCTGTCAGCGGTGGGGTACGAATCCCTGGAACACTTCCTGCCGCGCTGGTTTGAAACCGCGAAGGGCTGGGCAACCGATCAAGTTTCCGATCCCCATGCCGTCCTCTTGAAAGGCTTGATTTGGTACGGCAGCCTGTCCCGTCACCCTTCGATCATCCGCGCCATCGGGGACTTGGGGGAATGGGCATTCAAGAAGATCCCCGGCGTCGGGCCGCGCTCCGTCAAGGTCGGGAACGCCTGCCTCTACGCGCTGGGGCAGATGGCCGGTCCGGAGGCCATCGCGCAGCTCACCCGGCTCCAGCTCCGCGTGAAGAACCGGACGGCGCAGAACGCCCTCGCCGCCGCCCTGGAGCAGGCGGCCCGGCGCGAAGGGTTGTCGCCGGACGAGTTGGAGGAGATCTCCGTCCCCACTTACGGCCTGGACGACGCGGGGCGCATCCGCGAGACCTTCGGGGAGTTCACCGCCGAAGCGTCCATCGAGGGCATGAAGCTCTCGGACTGGCGGTGGATCACGCCGGAGGGCAAGACGCAGAAGTCCGTCCCCGCGAAAGTGAAGGCCGACTTTGCGGACGAGCTGAAAGCCCTCAAGACCGTCGCGAACGACCTCCAGAAGATGCTCCCGGCCCAGAGGGACCGGATCGAGCGGCTCTACCTCACCGACCGGAGCATCCCCCTGACCCTCTGGCGCGAGCGGTACCTGGAACACCCCCTCCTCGCAGGCCTCACCCGCCGACTCGTCTGGCAGTTCCGGACCGGCGACCGGAGTGAGGCGGGCATCCCGCACGAGGGGGAGATCGTGGATACGTCGGGCCGCCCCCTCGACGGCCTGACGGACGAGACGCAGGTCCGGCTCTGGCACCCCATCGGGTTCGACCCGGAGACGACGCTGGCGTGGCGTGTCCGGCTGGAGGCGCTGGGGATCACGCAGCCGTTCAAGCAGGCCCACCGGGAAGTCTACGTCCTCACCGACGCGGAATTGAACACGCGGACCTACTCCAACCGGTTCGCGGCGCATATCCTCAAACAGCACCAGTTCAAGGCCCTTTGCGACCAGAAGGGCTGGTCCTATCACCTCCAGGGAGGCTGGGACAACGCCTATGACAGCGTGGCGACCCTCCGGCTCTCGCAGGGGGGCATGAACGTCGAGTTCTGGGTGGACCTGGTGGACGACTCCGATGCCATGACCGAGATGGGGATCTTCCTCTACGTCTCTACGGACCAGGTGCGCTTCTGCTCTCTCGCCGGCGACCCTCGGCCCCTTACCGAGGTCCCCGCGCTCCTCTTCTCCGAAATCATGCGGCATGTGGACCTGTTTGTCGGCGTGGCGAGCATCGGCAACGACCCGGCGTGGCAGGACCGGGGCGAGCTCCAGAACCGCTACACCGATTACTGGCAGAGCTACTCCTTCGGGGAGTTGAACGCCACCGCCGCCACCCGTAAAGAGGTTCTGGCCCGGCTGCTCCCCCGGCTCAAGATCGCCGGGCGATGCGCGCTGGAAGGCCGGTTCCTCCACGTCCGGGGCGACCTCCGCACCTACAAGATCCACCTCGGCAGCGGCAACATCCTCATGGAGCCGAACAACCAGTACCTCTGCATCGTGGCGGACCGAAAGGGAGCCGGGAAGGAGGAAGGCGGACTCTTCCTCCCGTTCGAGGGGGACGCCACCCTCTCCCTGATCCTCAGCAAGGCATTCCTGCTGGCGGAGGATATGAAGATCACCGATCCCACCATCGTCAGCCAGATCGGGCGACGATAGGGAGACGTGCGGTATTCACGACCGTCTCACAGAACAGCGCGAGAGCGGGTTCTCCCTCTCCCTGAAAAGAAGCAAGGCCGATAGGAGGAAGCGGCACCGGGACAAAAACAAGGCGCTTCGGAAACCCGAAGCGCCTTTAAGATGAACTTTGCCTTGACGATGGGGCCTCCATCCCATCGTGTTCGGCAATTTAATTCTACCCGCGGGTTTCACCCTCCAAACCTCATAAGGATAAATTTTTGAAAAAAGGAGCGTCCGGGCTTCCCCTGCAACGGGATGCCGTCTTCGATCCGACCGGGGCTTATCGCTACTCCCTGTGGCGGGAGTGGGACCCGGATTGTCCCCCCGTCGCGTTCGTCATGCTCAATCCCAGCACGGCGGATACCGAGCGCGACGACGCCACGATCCGGCGGTGCATCGGCTACGCCCAACGCTGGGGGTACGGCTCTCTCACAGCGGTGAACCTGTTCGCCTACCGGTGCACCGATCCCCGGCGGCTCCGCCAGGTCGAGGATCCCGTCGGCCCGGAGAACGAGCGCTATCTCCTCGCCGTCCGGGACCGCTACCCGACGGTCGTCGCCGCCTGGGGGAACTGGGGGAGTCTGCATCGCCGGGACGAAGCGGCGCTCCGCCTCTTCAAGGAGAAACCACTCTACTGCCTGGGGATCACCAAAGCAGGCCAGCCGCTCCATCCTCTCCACCAGCGCGGCGACCTGACGCCCGTCCCGCTCCCCTCTCCCCCACTTCCCCCACCTCCTCTCGAACAAAACCGCGCCGCCGCGTCTCTAACGGGGTGAAGGCCTTCACCCATCACTGAAGAGAAGAGGTGCAGCGAGTGAAACGCGGATCCCCCCGCAACTTCGAGGAACTCCGGCAGGAGCACGGCGACCGGATCTTCCGCTTCTGTTACCGCCTGTGCGGCCATACGGAAGACGCGGAAGACCTGGCGCAGGACGTGCTCATGCTCGCCTTCCAGGGCTTCGACCGGTTCCAGGGCCGGTCCTCCATGACGACATGGCTCTACCGGATCGCGCTCAACCGGTGGGGACGCGTGAAGGGCGCCCGGCCCGAAGGCCAGGTGCCTTACGAGGAGGATGCCAGTCTCCGCTCCACCCCCGACCCGGCGCCGGCCGGGATGGAGCGGATATCCCTCGAGAGAGCGCTGGCGGAGCTCCCCGATGCATTGCGGGAGACGTTCCTGCTGGTGAAGGCGGAGGGTTTGAAATATCGCGAAGCGGCGGAGATCCTGGGCGTGCCGCAGGGCACCGTACAATCCCGCGTGCATGAGGCGGCCACACGGCTGCGAGCACTCTTATCCGAGCCTTCCAGAGATACGAAAGATACGTCCGGCACGGCGTATGGCTCCGGATGCCTGAAGGAATGCGCGTCCGGCGAAGGAGGATCGAGATGAACTGTCACCGTGTTCAGGCGAATCTGGATGCCCTCTGCGACGGCGAGCTGAGCCGGTGGATGGCCCTGCGAGTGAAACGGCATCTCCGCCATTGTTCCGCCTGCACCGCCCTCGGCGAGGAAACCGCACGGATGGGGGAACGGATGAGGATCTGGCGAGACCAACCCGCTCCAGAGGAATGGCACCGGAAGATGTCGCAACGCGCCCTGCCAATCGCCGAGAATCTCGTCTCCTCTCCACCCGCACCCTATCTCTTCCCGATTGAGAGCCCTCTGCGGCTTCGGGAGAAAACGACGATGAAACGGCTTTCACTGGCATGCGCCGTACTGGCGGCGGCAGGAGTACTGGCGGCGATCAGCCTCCGCCCCTCCCCGGCGTATGCCCAGCTCCAGCGCATGTCCAATGCGTTCCTGAACCTGAAGAGCGCGCACTTCGTGGGGTGGCGGCAGGGGCCGAACGATACGAAGATCCCCCTGGAACTCTGGTTCGCGGAACCCAACCGCTCCTGGCAAAAATCGGGAGACGAGCTGGAGATCAGCGACGGCGCGCACGTCTGGCGGTATCGGGAGGGGGGGAAGGCGGCGCGACGACAGCCGTTCACTCCAACCGACAGGGCCGCCGCGTGGAAGCGCATGTTCACCCTGGACGCTTTATTGCAAAGCGTCCAGACCGACCCGAACAGGATGACCGACCTGGGGCGGCAGACGGTGAACGGCGAATCCCTCCGCGTGATCCGGCTGAACGGGCCGGACCTCGACCGGCGCGTGACGTTCTGGGTGGACCCGGACACGAATCTCATCCGGAAATTCCTGGAAGAGCAATCCGCGGGGCCGGAGGGAGAAACGTGGCGCGTCCGGGCCGCATCCGAACGGATCGAGTACGACGTGACACCCCCGGCGGATCGGTTCGCCTTCACCCCGGAGCCGGGGATGCGAGTGTTCGATCTCCCTCCCGGCCGTCCCGGCTCATTCGTCAATCGCCTGAGTGACGGGCAGGTGATCGCCTCCCGGCCCAACCGAATCCGGGACTACTACAACCCCGAAGGGAAAGGGGCCATCGACCTCATGGCGTTCACGCGGTCGGAGTCAGGGATTATCTTCGTGGTATGGAAGGGCGATCCGGGAAGCAGCCTTCCGGGGGGAGAACCGGAGTTCACCCTGACCGACTCGGCGGGGAGGAGCTACGCCGGGCGGGAATTCGGCAGCGCGGGATCGCCAAAAACGGGCTACACCTGGCTCTTTTTCCCGGAGGGGCCGGTGACGCATCCCGAAGAGATAAAGTACCGGCTCGTCTATTCCCGCCCCCCGAGCGGCGGGGGCAAGCATGAAGTGGTGGCGGCGTTCGAGGGCCTCCCCCTCTCGGCGCCGCCGCCGGACCTCGACGCCCTGGCCGACGCTTTTGCCGGGGAGGAGATGCGCACCTCCATCGACTATCTGCGGCATTCGACGCTGGGGCTGGCTGCATTCCACAAGGGTCGCATGGCGGCAGCCGAACCTCACCTGAAATCGGCGATCTCCCTCGCCCCCATCTCGCGGTACAACGACCATCTGAGTGAGGCGTATCTCGCCTTGGCGGACGTATATTTACGGTCCGGGCGGAACGGAGAGACCCGCGCCCTGCTGAATCGCCTGTATGCGACATGGCAAGAACGCGACGGCCGCGATCACAGGCCGGTGCTGGATGCGGCAGAGCGGATGGCGCGGGCGGGCGACCGGGGGACGGCGCTCCGGTGGCTGGCGGGAATCCTGAACGGCAGACGGGGAGGGCATCCCCCGCTCCCCGGCGAGGCGGTGCGGGCGGCAAAGATGCTGGTGGAATTCGGCGGGGATCCTTCCATTGCAATCGCGGGGCTGGTGCGGTCGATGCGGGACAGCCATCCCCCCGGCAAGGAGTTGCTGGGGTCGGAAGATGCCCGGAAACTCGGGGAGACATTCGAGATGCTGGGGTGGAACGACCTCGCCCTGGAAGCCTACACCCGTGGGCTGGAGACCTCCGGTATACTGAAGCAGTACCGGGAAGATCCCGAAGGATGGGCGTTCCGAAAGGAGACCGAAGCCATGATCGCGGCGGTGCGGCGGCTGGGCGGCGACGCGGCGGTGCGACGATTGGAAGACCGCTCTCCCTGATCCGGTGGATGGCAAAGCAACCGACCTCCAGGAACGGCCCCTCACAGGAGCTCAGGACACGAATCTTGAGCTCCTGTGATTCGGGATTTCTCCTCCCTCGATGTCAGGCCGGGCGCCGGGTTATATCCTTGCCCCAAACCTCCGCGTGTGGTACAATACCGAGGCCGGGAACCGCCCTCGTTCCACGGTAATCTTTTAATTGCGCCATTTGAAGCTTTACTATCCATCGAACCATAAACCTGAATCCCTATAGAAACGGAGAACCCACACATGAAAGCCGGAATCCACCCCGACTACATGCAGACCACGATCACCTGCGGCTGCGGCAACGTCATTGAGACCGGATCGACCGCCAAGGATGTCCACGTCGAAATTTGTTCCGCCTGCCATCCCTTCTACAGCGGCAAGCAGAAGCTCATGGATACCGAAGGCCGCGTGGAGAAGTTCCTGACCAAGTACGGGATGAAGAAGTAATTGGGATTTTCGATCTGCGAAGGCCGATTTGCGATTGGACTCTCCAGGTCCCTTCATCGTGCCGACCGGAAGCTAATCGCCCACTCGTTCTTTCGGCATTCGCAAATCGCAAATCGGCACTCCTTATGAAACAACCCGTCAACTACGGAGGGCAGGCGGTCATCGAAGGCGTGATGATGCGCGGCCCTCGTTTTTTTGCCCTCGCGTGCCGCCGCGCCAACGGCGAAATCGTCGAGATCGGTGAGAACGTGGAGAGCTTCATCCAGAAATGGAAGTGGCTCCACCGCCCGTTCCTGCGCGGCACCCTCGCCCTCATCGATTCCATGGCGCTCGGCTCCAAGGCCCTCCGCTACTCCGCCAACGTCGCCCTGCTCGACGCGCCGGATGCGAAGAAGGAATCTGAGAAGCCTGCCGAACCCGGTCATCACGACGCTTCGGCCACCGAATTCACGCGTGAGACCCACCTCGCCATCGGCGCGGACACCGAACTGATGCCCATCCCCGCCGGTCCGGCGGACCCCAGGCAGTTGAAGTCGGTGAACGACATCGCCATCGCGGGCACGATGATATTGAGCCTCGCGCTCGGCGTCGGGCTCTTCATGCTCCTGCCGAGCCTCCTCGCGAACCTGACGAGGCCGATCAGCGCGAGCCACGTCTGGCTCAACGTCGTGGAGGGGATCGTGCGACTGGGGCTGTTCCTCGGCTACATCACGCTCATCGGGCGGATGGAGGAGATCCGGCGCATCTTCCAGTACCACGGCGCGGAGCACAAGACGATCAACGCCTACGAGGCGGGCGCGGAGCTGACCCCGGAGACGGTGCAGACCTTCTCCCGCATCCACCCGCGCTGCGGCACGAGCTTCATCCTCATCGTCCTCATCGTCGCGACGCTCGCGCACACGGTCATGGGGTGGCCGGTCTGGTACCTCCGCCTGCTCTCCCGCATCCTCGTGCTGCCCCTCGTGGCGGGTATCTCCTACGAGATCATCCGGTACGCGGGCCAGAACCGGGACAAGACCTGGCTCCAGAACCTGCTCATGCCCGGCCTGAAGACCCAGTACCTCACCACCCGCGAACCGACCCTCGATCAGGTGGAGGTCGCCATCCGCGCGCTCAACATCGTGCTGGAGAAGGACGGCGGACTCGAATACAAGGACGAAAGCGCCGCCGCCCCGGAACACAAGTAACCGCAGAGATCCTGTGTGGATGAATGGATGGATGTGTGGGTGAGCGGGGAGGACCCCCATCCATAAACCCATCCATCCACACGCCCACACCGCTTCCCCTTTAAAACCTATGTTCGATAAAATCGCGGAGATTGTAAGGCACTACGACGAGATCACCGACCGGATGATGTCTCCGGACGTGGTGGCCCACCCGAACCAGCTCCAGGCCCTCGCCAAGGAGCAATCGGACTTGGAAGCCATGGTCAACGCCTACCGGGAGCACCTGCGCGTGACGGAGGAGATCGTGGGCACGCGGGAGATGCTCGCCGACGGCCTTGAACCCGACATGAAGGAGCTCGCCGAAGCGGAGCTGCACGACCTCGAAGCGCGGCGGGAGCAGTTGGAAGACGACTTACGCCGGATGCTCCTGCCCAAGGACCCCATGGACGAGAAGAACGTCATCATGGAGGTCCGCGCGGGGACCGGCGGCGACGAAGCGGCGCTGTTCGCGGGAGACCTGTTCCGGATGTACAGCCGCTACGCTGAGCGCCAGGGCTGGAAGGTGGAGATCCTCAGCTCCAACCCGACGGGCATCGGCGGGTTCAAAGAGGTCATCTGCATGATCCGGGGCCGGGGGGCGTACAGCAAGCTCAAGTATGAGGCCGGCACGCACCGGGTCCAGCGCGTCCCCGCCACCGAGAGCCAGGGGCGCATCCACACCTCCGCCGCCACGGTCGCCGTCATGCCCGAAGTCGAAGAGGTGGACGTGCAGATCCATCCTGATGACCTCCGGATCGACACCTACCGGGCGGGATCGGCGGGGGGCCAGCACATGCAGAAGAACGACACCGCCGTCCGCATCACCCACCTCCCCACCGGTATCGTCGCCGCGTGCCAGGACGAGCGCAGCCAGGGCCAGAACAAGGAGCGCGCGATGCAGATCCTCCGCTCTCTCCTCTACCAGAAAGAGAAGGAGGAGCAGGCGGCGAAGGAGCACGCCGCGAGGAAATTGCAGGTCGGCAGCGGGGACCGGAGCGAGAAGATCCGCACCTACAACTTTCCGCAGGGCCGCCTCACCGACCACCGAATCAACCTGACGATCTACCGCCTCGAAGACCTCCTCGACGGCAATATCGGCGAAGTGGTGGAGGCGCTCGGGCAGGCGGAACAGGCCGAACGTCTCAAGGGCGTGGAATGAGACGAAGTCGAAAGTCGAAAGTCGAAAGTCAAAAGTCGGAGGCCGCGACCGATGATTCGTTTGACTCTCGACTTTCGACTTTCGACTTTCGACTGAATCCGGTCCAGGGCGTGAAAGACCCGATGGTGAAGGAGGCCCAGGCGCTGAACCGGCCTGAAGTCCGCGCTGCCGAAGGCCGCTACCTCCTTGAAGGGGAAGAGATGGTCGAGCAGGCGCTGCGGGCCGGCGCGGCGATGGATGCCGTCTTCCTCGCGGATGCCCCCGGCCACCCCGTCCCGGCGGATCTGGTCCGTCGGCTGTCCGAACGCGACGTGGCGGCCTACGGCCTGAGCCAGGGCCTCCTGTTCAAGATCATTGGCACCGGGTACGAGACTTCCGCCACCGCCCTCGCTATCGTCCGCCGCCCCCCGTTTTCGGAGGAGGAGCTGCCCCCCGCGTCCGAAGGCCTGATGCTCGTGGTGGGGGAGCGATTGCAGGACCCGCGCAACGTGGGGGTATTGGTCCGCACGGCGGATGCCGTGGGCGCACCCGCTCTGATCCTCAGCGCCGACTCCCCCGATCCCACCTCCCGCCCCGCCGTCCGGAGCAGCACCGGCTCGATCCTCCGCCTCCCGGTTCTCCAATCCCCCGGCCTGCCCGACATGCTGGAGCGTCTGCGCCAGGGGGGCTACAAGCTCGTGGCAACCTCCGCCGCCGCCCCGCAGACCCTCTGGGATGCGGACCTCACCGGCCCCTGCGCCTTCCTCTTCGGGAACGAGACGACGGGCCTCTCCCCGGCGCTCCGCGAGACGGCGGACCTCTACGTTTCGATCCCGCTGCTCGGCGGCGCGCACTCCCTGAACGTCACCGTCGCGTCGGGCATCGTCCTCTACGAATCGCTCCGGCAGCGGTCCTCTAAACTCGAATGAATCGGCAATCGGCGGCGGGGTGGATGGAGGAGGAGTACGAGTGCGTCCCGGTAGCGGATCTGATGGGACGGAGGTTCTCTGTGGGTGGGAGGGGGGACCTCTCCCCCAGCCCATCCCCGACACGGGGAGGGGAGCCGAACGCGAATATGGATTGGTTCTTTCCCCCTTTGTACCCTCCACTTAACTTGAACCACTTCCAACTTCTTTAACTCGAAGAGAGACGGTTTACCGAAGGGATAACCGTCTGCGGATTCCCTGACATGACGGGTCGAATCACTCTTCCTCAGCGGGACTGTGGGCCGCGATCCGCAGGATGCGGCGGGTCTCCGGGGTCACTTTCGCTGCATCGTTCAGCGCCAGGCCCGGCAACCAGAGGATGCGTTGCGCATCGCAGAGCACGGGCCACCGGCGCCTTTCTTCTGCCGGAATCCGGGCATCGGTGAAGAGATCCTGCAATTTCCGCGTGCCGCCGCTCCCCAGCACGCGCATCCGGTCGCCCGGCTCCCACGTACGGACGAACAACGGCGGCTTCAGCGCATCCGCGTCCATCACGGCTTCCCAGGCGTCTCTCGGGGGAAAGGTGCCGAGCGATTCCGGTTCGGCCTCTTCCGCATGGAAGCGCAGCCGGAGTTCGGGAAGGGCGGTCTCCCCAGGGACCCTGACGGCTCTCCGGAAGCCACTGCTCTGAAAAGATTCTTCCCGGATGCGCCGCTTCAGGATCAGCCGGGTCTCGCCGGAGCCGGGGTCGTATGCGCGGGAGAATTCCAGCCCTCCCATCGCATCGAGAGTGCAGGAGCCCACGCCTGCCATGCACATCGAGAGAAAGTATTCGATATTCGCTTCCGGAAAACCGGCCCCCACCTCCGGCAGGAGTCGGTCGACGGCCCGGCGCAGGAGTCGTCGGCGGATTGCGTTCGCTTCGGGCATGGCTTCGACGATCAGCTCCACGCGGTCCGGCGCGGTCCGGCTGCACCGCTCCCAAGCCGTATCCGTCCACGCCTGGAGCGCAGCCTCGTCTTCCGCCGCCGCCCGAGCGATGCGGAGAAGCCCGGTCCGCGCGCCGGGGCTGATCGCTTCGGCCAGAGGCATCAGTTCGTGACGGATGCGGTTCCGCTGGATGCGGAGGTCCAGGTTCGTTGCATCGTGGCGGGGCGTGATCCCCTCCGCTTCGAGGTACGCTTCGATCACGGACCGGGGGACCGAGAGGAGGGGACGGATGATTGTAACTCGCCCTCCGGATTCCGGCATGGGGCCGACCCTTGGGATTCCCCGCAGCCCCCGGAGTCCCGCCCCGCGAAACGCCCGGAGGAGCACCGTTTCGGCCTGGTCGTCGGCGTGGTGGCCGGTCGCCACTACCTTTGAACCCAACTCCTCCGCCAGCTTCGCGAAGAAGCGGTATCGCGCGACGCGCCCCGCCGCCTCGATGGAAAGACGCTCTTCCCGCGCCAATCCCGGCACATCCGCCCGCTCCACCGTGCAGGGCAAGTTCAGGCTTTTTGAAAATTCCTGGACGTAAACGGCATCTTCGCCCCCTTCGTCGCGCTGCCCGTGATGGAGATGCGCGACGTGCAGGTCGAAACCCCAATCGGAGCAATGGACGGGATCGTGGAGACGGGCGGTCTTCAGGTCCTCGGTGAAGCGGTGCAGGGCATGAAGGAGGCAGATCGAATCCGGCCCTCCGGAAACTGCGACGATCAGCACGTCATCGCCTCCCAGCCCCAGGCGCAATTCCGCGAACGCCTGCGTCACGCGTGAAGACACCGCTTCCCTCGCGAGACGCTTCTCATCGCTCGGTGGAGTCATGAGATTCACCCGTGGTCATTTCCCGCCCGGTCGGAGGCGGCGTGGCGGAATAGATCAGCACCGACGTGTCGTCAGCGGGGAACGCCGGCGCGTCCTGCACGGAAACCCGCCAGCCCTTATCCTCCAACAACGCCATGAACTGGAGGGCGTACACCCGGCACGGGTCGGAGATGAGGACCCGCCCCTCCGGAGCGAGATGGTTGTGCATGATTCGCATCAGCGCCGGGTGGAGCTTCGGCTCGTAGAGCACGTCGGAGCCGAGGATCACGTCGAAACGACCGTTGAGGCCCATGGCCCGCCAATCCCCCACGAAGCCGGGGATCTCCACGCCGTTCCTCCGGGCGTTCACCCGCGCGAACCGCAAAGCGTTCGGCACGAGGTCCGTCTGGATCACGTTCATGCCCAACGTCGCCGCAACGATTCCCGCCAGTCCCACGCCGCATCCCAGCTCCAGCACAGTAGGCGGCAGGCAGCGGGCAATGGGCAGTGAAGGTTCATCCTCAGAACACAGGCATCGGGCGATGCCGATGCTGGCGGGCCAGAGGTAGGCCCAGAACGGCAGCTCGTCCTCTTCGCGGGCGCGGCGGATGAGGCCGTCGATGTCCGAGGGGTGGAG
>JAHWJO010000453.1 GCA_019348365.1 Armatimonadota bacterium
TCATGAAGAAGAATCGACATTCACGTGAAGGATCCGATGTCGCCGCCCTTCAAGCGTCTCTCTACTCCGTCAGCGTCGGCCTGGACCAGAAGATCGCTGCACTGGAAGAGCAATTGAACCGTTCTCAGACGCTGGGATTGAGGGCTCAAATCGAGGTTGCCCTGAGCGAGGGCAAAAGCCGGATTTCCCTCTTTTACCTCCCCGCAGATCAAGGCGGACACCTCGAATTCGTGCGAGAGATCGCCGGGGAGGTTCTCCAGAAAAACGCGCTGACCGGGAATACGTTACGCCGTGCGAATGCAGAATTTACCAGTCCGACTGCGTGGAGAACGGCCTCATTCGAGGGAGGGGTTCCGCGCCCGGCTGGCGGCGAAGAGGGCCTGCACAACGTCTGTATCTGGTCGCCCACGGTCCCGGTCGACCCTGCCTGGCCTTCGCCGGCCTTCTGAGTGGGTCCTGATATTGATACCAAACGTTTGAGTCGCCGGGCCTCCTCTGAAATCGGGGCAGGAGAGCCGGGCCGGAACGGGAAATAGGCGAAGGACCGACGCATTGACCCCCCCGAAAGGAGAATCCTCATGCCGCCCCAACCCGAACCGACTGCCGGCCAGACCGATTGGTTCATTCACGACCGCTTCGGCCTGTTCATCCACTGGGGCATCTACTCCATGGCCGCCCGCCACGAGTGGGTGAAGAACCGAGAGAAAATCCCCGACGAGACGTACCAGAAATATTTCGACCACTTCAACCCCGACCTCTACGACCCCCGCGAGTGGGCGCAGGCCGCGAAGGACGCGGGCATGAAGTACTTCGTCGTCACAACGAAGCACCACGACGGCTTCTGCCTCTTCGATTCCCGGTACACCGGCTACAAAGCGACGAACACCCCCGCCGGGCGCGACCTGATCGCGCCGATGGTGGAAGCGTTCCGGGGAGAGGGGCTGAGGGTCGGCTTCTATCACTCCCTCATCGACTGGCATCACCCGGAGTTCCCCGTAGACGGCCTCCACCCGATGCGCGACAACGTCGAGTACCGCGAGCGGGAGAAGGACCGGGACATCCGGCAGTACGCCGAGTACCTCCACAACCAGTCCCGCGAGCTGCTCACGAATTACGGAGACGTGGACATCCTCTGGTACGACTTCTCCTATTCCGGCGCGGATTACGGGTGGAGCAAGGGCAAAGGCAAGGAGGACTGGCAGTCCGAGAAGCTGATGAAGATGGTCCGCGAGCTTCAGCCGGGGATCATCGTCAACGACAGGCTGGAGATCGGCGGCGACCTGAAGACGCCCGAGCAGTACCAGCCGCGCGAGTGGGTGAAGGTGGACGGCAAGCCCGTCGTGTGGGAAGCGTGCCAGACGCTCAACGGCAGCTGGGGCTACGACCGCGACAACCTGGACTGGAAGCCGGTGGACATGCTCGTGCGGATGTTGGTGGACACCGTCTCGAAAGGCGGGAACCTGCTCCTGAACGTCGGTCCCACCGCACGCGGCACCTTCGACCCCCGCGCGCTGGAGACGCTGAAGGGCATCGGGGACTGGATGCGCCTTCATGACCGCTCGATCTACGGCTGCACCCAGAGTGATTACCCCGCGCCGCAGGACTGCCGCTACACGCAGAACGGGAACCGACTCTACCTGCACCTGTTTGCGTGGCCGCCGTTCGCCATCCACCTCGACGGGCTGGCCGGGAAAGTGAAGTACGCCCAGCTCCTGAACGACGCCTCCGAGATCCGCATCCAGAAGGGGGCCATCGGTCACGGCGCGGGATCGGACTCGGCGGGGGACAGCACCCTCACGCTCCGCCTGCCGATCCAGAAACCGGACGTCGCCGTGCCGGTTATCGAGTTGTTCCTGGCGGAATAAATCGCCCTTGCCTCCGGAACTTCGGTTTTGAGTCCTGAGTGTTGAGGGCGACTCATAGACTGTCCCTGAGTGCGAGGAGTCGGAGGTGAGGATGAGGCCGACTCACTCGAACAGGGATTTCACGTCGTCGGGGGTGAGGGATTTGAAGAACCCCGATTCGGTGGTGATGATCTGGCTGACCAGTTGCCGCTTGCGATCCTGCAACTGGAGGATCTTCTCCTCCACCGTGTCTTTCACGATCATCTTGTAAACGAAGACCGGCTTCTCCTGCCCGATCCGGTGGGTGCGGTCGGTAGCCTGCATCTCCACCGCCGGGTTCCACCACGGGTCGATGTGGAGGACGTAATCCGCCGCCGTGAGGTTGAGGCCCACCCCGCCCGCTTTCAGGCTGATGAGGAAGAACGGGATCGACTCGTCGTTTTGGAAGGTGTCCACCCGCTCCTGGCGGTCCTTCGTCTGCCCATCGAGGTAGACGTACGGGATCTTCCGCCGGTCCAGCTCCTCCCGCACGATCTTGAGCATCTGCACGAACTGGGAGAAGATGAGCGCCTTGTGCCCCTCGGATTGGAGGGTCTCCAGCGTCTCCATCAACAACTCGAACTTCCCGGCCTCCCCTTTGTAATCTTTCTCCACCAGCTTTGGATGGTTGCAGATCTGCCGCAGCCGGAGCAGCCCTTCCAGAATCTTCATCCGCGCCTGGTTCATCCCCTCGTTCTCGATCACCCCGAGCAGCATGGCCCGGTAATAGTCCCGCCATTTCGTGTAGAGCTTCTGCTGGGCGGGTTCCATCTCGGTGAGGAGGATGCGCTCGGTGCGAGGGGGCAGCTCCGGGGCGACCTGGTCTTTGGTGCGGCGGAGGATGAACGGGTACACCATCTTGCGGAGGAACTGCGCCGTGGACTCGTCCCCCTTCCGCTCGATGGCGTTGCCGAACTCCTCCCGGAAATAATCGATGCTGCCCAACAGGCCGGGGTTCAGGAACGCGAACTGCGACCAGAGCTCCATCGTCGAGTTCTCGATGGGCGTGCCGGTGAGCGCGAGCCGGTGGTCGCACTGGAGGAGCCGCGCCGCCTTCGCCGTCTGGGAGAGCGGGTTCTTGATCGCCTGGGACTCGTCGAGGATGGCGTAATGGAACCGGTACTGCCGCAGCATCTCGATGTCGCGGAGCATGATCCCGTAGGTCGTCAGGATCAGGTCGTGCCGGTCGAACTCCGAGGGGTCCCGGATCCGGTCCGCGTCCGCGTGGATGTGGGCGCGGAGGCCGGGGGTGAACCGCCCGATCTCGCGGTCCCAGTTGAACAGCAGCGAGCGCGGCATCACGATGAGGCTGGACCGATCCGCGTGGCCGCTCTCCTTCTGGGAAAGTAGATAGGCAAGCGCCTGTATGGTTTTTCCGATGCCCATATCGTCCGCGAGGCACCCGCCGAATTCGTACTCGTGGAGGAAGTGGAGCCAGTCGTACCCGGCCTTCTGGTAAGGGCGCAGCTCGCCCTGCAATCCCTCCGGGAGCGGCTGCGGATTAATCCCCTCGAAATTCAGCAGTCGCTCCCGGCGCCGCTTGAACTCCTCGTCCAGGCTCACCCCGTCGGCCTCTTCGAGGAGCTGGTCGAGCATGGTGATCTGGGCGTTCTGGAGCCGCAGTCCCTCGTCGGTCTCCTCCCCCAGCGCGAAGAGGTGGCGGTACTTCTCCAGCCACTCCTCCGGGAGTTGGCCGACGGAGCCGTCCGCGAGCTTGATGTACCGCTCCTTCCGCCGGATCGCCTTACGGATCTCCTTCAGGGGCACTTCGAGATCGCCGAAGCTCACCACCGCCTGCACGTCGAACCAGTCGATGCCGGAGGAGACGTTCAGGGAGATCGAGGGGCGGTGGCGGTTCACCCGCGCTCCGAGCAGCGCTTCCTCGCCGTAGACCTCGTATCCCGCTTCCGAGAGGCGCGGCACTTCGCGGAAGAGGAAGTCCACCGGATGGGTGCGCGCCCGGAGGAGAAACTCGCCGGGTTCTTTCCCCCGCTTGAGGCCGAAGCGAGTCAAAGCCTCCCATGCATCACGCTCCGCTATCGGGTCGCGCTCGACCTTCACCAGCGTCAGGGGATCCTCCGTTAGATCGACGGACTCTCCCTTCCGGATCATGCTGCGCTCCGGCGGGTCCTTTTCCCAGGCCAGCTCGTACTCGCCGTATCCCAACCGCAGCATGGCGTGGAGCTGTTCCCCTTCCTCGCTCAGATAGACTCGCGGGACCGGAGGGCCAGACACCTCTTCCAACTGGATGCCCTCGCCCTGAAGGGGCAATTGCTCCGCGAGCGGCACGAGGTAGCGGTCCAGGAAAGCGGGGACCTCGTCCGTCGGAATGTCGAGGGAGGGGTTCT
>JAHWJO010000454.1 GCA_019348365.1 Armatimonadota bacterium
TCCCGTCCAGCTTCAATGATGCCGCGCTGTCTCCCGGCTTGAACTGGCAGGGCAGGATGCCCATTCCCACCAGGTTGCTCCGGTGAATCCGCTCGAAGCTCTGCGCCACGACCGCCCGGACGCCCTGGAGCCGGGCGCCTTTGGCCGCCCAGTCCCGCGAGCTTCCCGTGCCGTATTCGGCCCCCGCGAAGATGACCAGCGGCACGCCGGACGCCTGATACCGCACCGCTGCATCGTAGATCGTCATCTGCTCGCCCGTCGGCTGGTGGAGGGTGACGCCGCCTTCCACCCCCGGCACCATCAGGTTCTTGATCCGCACGTTGGCGAAGGTCCCGCGCACCATCACCTGGTGGTTACCGCGCCGGGAGCCGTAGCTGTTGAAGTCCCTCGGCTCGACGCCGTGCTCTTGAAGGTAGAGGCCGGCGGGAGAGGAGGACTTGATCGCCCCGGCGGGGCTGATATGGTCGGTGGTGACGGAATCCCCGAAGATCGCCAGCGCCCGCGCCTGCTTAACGTCGTGCACGGGTTCGGTCGACATGCTGAATTTCTCGAAGTACGGCGGCTCCTGAATGTAGGTGGACTGAGGATCCCACTCGTACACCTTGCCGGTGGAGGAGGGGATCTCCGCCCAGAGCGGGTTCTGCTCGGTGAAGTTGCGGTAGAGGCGGCGATAGGTCTCCGGGTCGTTGGCGGCATGGAGCAGGTCCCCGATCTCTTTCGTGCTCGGCCAGATCTCTTTGAGGTAGACCGGCTGGCCGTCCTTGCCCTTGCCCAGGGGTTCGTGGGCCATGTCGATATCCACGCGGCCCGCGAGCGCGAACGCCACGACGAGCGGCGGGCTCATCAGGAAGTTCGCCTTGACGTTCTGGTGGACCCGCGCCTCGAAGTTGCGGTTGCCCGACAGCACGCTCGCCACGACGAGGTCGCTTTCCGTGATCGCCTCCTCCAGGTGGGGCTCCAGCGGCCCGGAGTTCCCGATGCAGGTCATGCAGCCGTACCCGACGACCTGGAACCCGAGTTCGTCGAGGTAGGGCTGGAGCCCGGTCTTTTCCAGGTAATCCGTGACGGCCCGCGAGCCCGGCGCAAGCGAGGTCTTCACGTACTCCGGTACCCGAAGCCCCTTCTCCGCCGCCTTCTTCGCGAGCAGCCCCGCGCCGAGCATGACGCTCGGGTTCGAGGTGTTGGTGCAGGAGGTGATCGAAGCGATGACGACATCGCCGTGCCCCAGCTCCACCGTCTCTTCGAGCAGCTCTTCCTCCGGCACGTCCTCGACGCGGTCGGGGGTGGGGCGGTTCTCCATCATCTCGATTTCGGTGAGGGGATTGGTGTTGCGCGCGCTGATCATGAATTCGGGTTCGAGGGGGATCGTGTCCGGATTCTGATCGCCGCCGCCCGCGAGGGGCATCTCGGTCGCCGAAGCATCCGTTGCCGGGCTGACGAGCCGCGTATCCGCTTCGGCCTGCGGCTTGCCGTACCCACCTTCGAGGGCCGGTTTCTTCAGCAGGTCAATGAAGGTCTCCTTGACATGATCGAGATCGATCCGATCCTGCGGTCGTTTCGGACCCGCCACGCCCGGCACCACCTCGGAGAGCTCCAGTTCGAGGAGCTGGCTGTACTCGATGTCGCCCCCGCGCGGGATGCCGAACATTCCCTGAGCCTTGAAGTACTGCCGAAACGCATCCACATGCTCCGCGCTGCGGCCCGTCGCTTCGAGGTAACGGCACGATTCTTCGTCAATGGGGAAGAAGCCCATCGTCGCGCCGTACTCCGGGGCCATGTTCCCGAGGGTCGCGCGGTCGGTAAGGGAGAGCGACGCGGCCCCCTCGCCGTGGAACTCGACGAACTTGCCCACCACCTTCGCCGCCCGGAGCATCTGGGTGATGTGGAGCACGAGGTCGGTGGCGGTGACGCCGGGCCGGAGCGCGCCGGTCAGGTGGACGCCCACCACGTCCGGCGTGAGGAAGTAGATCGGCAGGCCGAGCATCCCGGCCTCCGCCTCGATCCCGCCGACGCCCCAGCCGACGACTCCCAGGCCGTTGATCATCGTCGTGTGCGAGTCGGTGCCGACGAGCGTGTCCGGGTAGAAGATCCCCTCGCGCTCCAGCACGCCCCTCGCCAGGTACTCCAGGTTGACCTGATGGACGATCCCGATCCCCGGCGGCACAACGCTGAAGCCGTTGAACGCCTGCGTGCCCCACTTCAAAAACTGATACCGCGCGTGGTTACGCTTGAACTCAATCTCCATGTTGCGCTGGAGGGCGTCGCTCACCTCGGAGTAGTCCACCTGCACCGAATGATCGATGACGAGGTCCACGGGCACCAGCGGCTCGATGAGGCCGGGGTCCTTGTCCATGCGGGCCATGGTGGAGCGCATCGCGGCGAGGTCCACAAGCAGGGGAACGCCGGTGAAGTCCTGGAGGAGGATGCGGGCGACGACGAACGGGACCTCATTGGTCCGCTCCTCATTCGCCTTCCAGTTAGCGATCCGGCGCACGTCGTCTTCGTGGACCCGCTTGCCGTCCACGTTCCGGAGCACGGATTCGAGGACGATCCGGACGCTCACCGGCAGCCTGGAGACGGGACCCACGCCCTCGGCCTCGAGCTGCGGAAGCGAATAGAACTGCCCGGTGCGCCCGTCGGCGTAGTTGAAGGTCTGCAACGTATTAAAGAGATTGTGGGATTCCGCCATCTGCGTCTATTCCTTATCTATTCTTCCGGGCAACGGGCAAAGCGAAGAAAGGGATGTCAACTGGGCCTATGACCGATTTTGACCCGTTACACCAGACACATTAATCGTCCTTGTTAAATCATGATAACTATAGCTACAACCGTGCCTTTATCCAACGCGGAGGATGGCGAGGGGCGAGGCCGCTTCGTTTCTGTGCCCGGATTTGTGCCCGGCGAATTTAATCGGCGGGCTGGCTCGCGCTCTGAAGACTTTGGCGATACCGGAAAGCCAAGACCAACACGGTAACTATCGTGAGGGGAATCACGTAGATCAGCATGACCTCCGTCAGATTCTCCCGCGCGGCGTGCCGCGTCGCATCCAGGTAGAGGTAAAGCGTATAAACGAGGTAGTATCCAAGAAACAGCGCCCCCTCCCACCGCGCGATGACGTGCCCCCGGAAGAAGATCGGCAGGCAGGCCGCCGCCACCGCGATCATGACCGGAAGATCGAACGTGAGGGCGGCGCGCGAGACGCGGACCCCCTCCGGCGCGATGAAGGCGGACAGCCCCAGCACGAGGAGGATGTTGCTGAGGTTGCTCCCCACCACGTTTCCTACGGCGATGTCCCGCTCCCCCCGGAGGGAGGCCACGATGGACGCGGCGATCTCCGGCAGCGACGTGCCGATGGCGACGACGGTGAGCCCGATGACCAGCTCGCTGATGCCGAACGCCTTCGCGAGCGCCACGGCTCCGCTCACCAGCCACTGCGATCCGGTGACCAGGAGAACGAGTCCCGCCACGATGTAAGCGACGTGAAACGGCCATGTCCGCTCCGCTTCCCGCTCCTCTCCCCCGAATTCCTGCTCGTACTCTTCGATAACCTCCTGCGAGGTGTGGCGGCTCTGCACGAGCGCAAACAGGATGTATCCCACGGCGCCCAGAAAGAGCAGCAGGCCGTCCCACCGACCCAGCCGCCCGTCCCAGCCCATCGCCAGGGGCAGGCATGAAACGCCGATCATCAGCGGCACATCCCACTGGATCAACTGGTGGGCGACGACGAGCGGCACCAGCACCGAGCAGAGTCCGAGCACGAAGAGGACGTTAAAAATGTTGCTCCCCACGACGTTGCCCAGGGTGAGGTCGGCTTTGCCGGCGAGGGCGGAGGAGACCCCGACCGCCACTTCCGGGGCGCTGGTCCCGATGGAGACGACCGTCAGGCCGATGACGAGCGGCGAGATCCCGAGCGCGAGCGCCAGTTTCGATGCGCCGCGCACCAGCGATTCCGCGCCAACAACGAGGAAGACGAGGCCGATCAGGAAGAGGATGAGCGTCAGAGTGTCCATAGCTTATCAAAACGAAGGGGACGCGGAGCTACGCTACACGGATCGGAACGGATCAACACGGATTCTTTTCACCGCAGAGGCGCAGAGAACCCCAAATCCCTGAAGATGGACACTAGAGGATGGAAGATTGAAGGGGCGGTCTATCCTCCATCTTCTCTCTTCCATCCTCAAGGGGTTATCCGCGTGAATCCGTTCCGATCCGCGTAGCGTAGCTC
>JAHWJO010000455.1 GCA_019348365.1 Armatimonadota bacterium
AGGGAGGTGTCGCGGAGGCTGAGAGAGGTGAGATTCTCTCCCTCGCGGGTGGGATGTTGGATCGCCACCCGCCAGCCCGACTCCCCCGGCGGCGCGCCCAGGGCGACGAGGGTGCTCGTGCCGCCGTGGATCAACGCCCGCTCGATCCCGTTCTCCCGCAGGAGCATCGCGGCCCGCTCCACCGCGTACCCCTTGCCGAGGGACCCGAGATCGAGGGTGACGCCGGGGCGCTCGAACCGGACGGCGTAGTTCTCCTCGTCGAGCTGCACCCGCTCCATGCCTACGACTTCGCGGGCGGCCCGGAGGTCGTCCGGATCGGGGAGAGTGCCCGTCCCCCCCGCGAACCCCCAGCAGCGCATCAGCGGCGCGACGGTGGGATCGAACGCGCCCTGGGTGGTCCTGGAGAGCCGCTGCGCGTTCTGAAGGAGATAGAAGAGAGTGGGGCTGACCGTCACCCACCCTTCCGCAGCGCGGGCGTTGACGTGGGACAGCTCGCTCTCCGGGCGGTAGAAGCTGAGCTGCGCTTCCAACCGCTCGATCTCCTCCAGCGCCTCCTCCCCCGCCGCCCGCAGATGCACCGGGTCCTCCCCGAACATCGCGATCTCGAAGCGGGTCGCCATCGCGTTTCTTGCGAGGGTCGTGGGGTTGTTGGGTGAGAGGGTCGTTGGGTCGTGGGGTCGTTGGGTGTTGGGATCGGGCATGGGAGGGGAGAGTATCCGCGAATCGGGGTTACGACCGGGTAGCGGGGGACGGGGAAGGGCGGGCGGGCCGGATCGGATTCTCGAACTTCAGGGCGCACTCCGGCTCCGCCGTCTGTTTGGCAGCGTGGCGCTCGGAGGGGTGGAGGACTTTGGAGATTCGTCCTTCATCGCGCATGCGCCGGTGGGCTTCCCTCATGCTCGGCAGCGTCGCGTCGTCCTGCACCCAATGGGCAATCGATGCTTCGTCACACCAGTTCAGCAGCTTGGGCATGGCTTTCCGGTGCGGCCCGGAGATCATGAAGCTTTTCATTGCGTCTTCATCTTCCCAGGCGGTGACGGTCCAGAAGGCGCTCTTGCCGTCGCCCATCAGCTTGCCCCCGAGGAATCCCGGTGCGCGCCGGGCCTGGCGCGTGGATTTCAGGGAGTCGATGAGGAAAACGAGGAGAAACCGTTTGGAGCGCAGGCGGAGCCGGGTGACAGAGATGAACGCCATAGAGGTCTCCATTATTTTAAGCAAGGGATATACTCGTCTATACTCCTGATCCGTGAAGAGTCTAACAGGGGGAGGAGAACGTTGGGAAGCTTATCCGTCCCACGGGCGGACGTAAGAGGGCGTGTGGGCGTAGCGCTTCAGGCCGAGGGTCGCCCGCGTGACGGCGTTCGGGCCGAGGCGGATCTCCAGATACCGGGCAGAGACGGTCTGAGGTTGAGTAGCGGGAATCTCTCCACCGAGGTTCTGCGATTCGATGGGATCCAGCGTTGGCGACAGGAGGGCGTCTGTGAATTCGTGCTCCCCGAAGGCCCCGGCCTGAACCGTCACGCGCTTCTCGTTCAGCGGATCGGTGTTGGCGAGGACGAGCGTGACGCGCTCCTTCTCCACGCGCTCCACCAGCGCCGACACCCCTTCGGGCAGGCCGGGCCGCCTCCCCTCCGCGTCGAAGTGGCGGAGAGGGGCGTGCAGCAGACCGCCGTGGTAGATCGTGTTCGGCGCGCCGAGCGTGAGCTGCACCAGCGCCTCCGCGCACACCGGGTTGAGGTCCTGCCAGTGATGGACGTCCCACTCCGCCGGGTCGCCGTCGTCGTGGCGGATCGCGTCGAGTCGGCGGATCATCTCCCGGTAGGTGAAGCCGAGGATTTCGCGGGGATATTCGGGGAACTCGCCCCGGACGAAGGCGTACCACGGCGCGGCGTGGTTGTACTCCCCCTTGGACCGCTGGTCCTCCACGGTGTTCCACGGCTGTCCGGCGCGGATGCGCTCCACGCGCTCGCGGTCGGCGTCGTCGTGGGTGAGCGCCCAGAGGTGGATCGCGGGGGTCGGGTTCATGGGCCGGTAGTCGTACCAGCCCTCGCTGCCGTGGCGGTGCGGGACGACCCATCGCCCGCTCTCCTTGCGGCCCTGTTCGTGGATGCGATCCATCTGGGTGCGGGGGAAGTCGAGCCAGCCGGGGTCGCCGGTGAGGAGCAGCGCGTTGGAGGCGGCGATGAGGATCGGTTCGAGGAGGTGGTTGAAGCCGTGGGGCCACCGCCAGCCGTAGTAGCCGCCCCACCAGTCGCCGCCCATCAACTCCCCGATCTCGCCGTTCGGCCCGACGTTGTCCGGCACGATGCCGCCGTTCTTCCGTGTGCGCTCCATCCAGGCCTCAATGTAGTCCAGGACCCACTGGCGGTGCTTCTCCTCGCCGGTGGTGAGGTAAGCGTGGGCCATGAGGCTCGTCGCGGTGAGATTGAGGGGGATGTCGCCCCGCATCATCCGCTCGTTCATTCGGGCGAGGATTTCCCCGAAGATGCGGTCGTCGGTCCATTGGCATTTGGGGCCGGGGACGTCGGGGAGGTCGTCGAACGGGGGCGGGTAGTTGTCGAGGACGGCGCGGTGGGTGCACCAATCCTCCGCCGTGTTCTCGAAGCGCGGCCCCTTGCTGCCGGTGATGGGGGAGCGGATGAGCCGGCGTTCGGGGTCGTAGTTGGGGGCGTCGGGGTCCTCGTCCATGTAGAGCCCGGCGAACCGGAGGGCGCGGTCCCGGTCCTTCTCCACCGTCGGATCCGCGAGGCCGAAGTAGTAGAGATACAGGTTACTCTCGCCGTGGTGCATCCAGTCGTAGTACGCGTCGAACTCGTTGTGGACCTGGCCGTAGGCGGTGAACTGGCGGGTGACGGCGTCCCACTCGTATCGGGAGAGGTGGTGGATCTCCTCCGCGCCGCCGAGGGCGTAGAAGAGGGGGAAGTTGAAAAAGCTTTCATACCCGTCGTCGGAGCCGTCCATGCCGGGCCACGCGTCCCGCCAGACGAGGGTGCCGTCCTCGCGGGTGTAGCGCCGCACGAAGAACGCGCCGGCCTCGTTCATTCGGCGGAAGAGGTGGCGCTGGTGAACGGCCCAATCGGGCGGCGGGGCCGGGGCGTGGATCGGATAGAGTGGGATGTCCATGCGATGATTATGATCCCAGGAGGAAGAGAGAACCAACTTCAGAATAGTAACGACGAGTCCATGGTGGATAGAAGCGAGCTGGCGGACGTTATAGATCGGCTCAGGAGGAAGCCATGCCTACGAATAGCGAGGGATTAATCCGAAGGTGGTTCGAGGAAGTTTGGAACGAAAAACGGGTGGAGGCGATTGACGAGCTGTATGCTGATGACGCCATCGCACACGGGCTGGGGGAAGGCGGCGGAGATGTCGTCGGGCCGGAGGGGTTCAAGCAGTTCCATACGACCTTCTGCCAGGCTTTCCCCGATATGCAGATCACCGTGGAGGAGGTCATCACGGACGGAGACCGGGCGGCGGCGCGGTTCTCCGGCTGGGGCACCCACCAGGGGGATGCACTGGGCGTCCCCCCGACGGGAAACCGGGTGACGTTCACCGGCATGACGTTCACCCGCTGGGAAGACGGCAAGATACAGGAGGGCTGGAACAACGTGGATATCATGGGCATCCTGAAGCAGGTGAACGCCCTTTAGCAGTATCGCGACGGAAATATCCCGCTCGGTTCCGTTCCCGCCGGAGGGGAAAGGGAGTCCGGGTGATGAGGACCCCTGCTCGCGCTATGCTCCCTTCATGGCTATTCACCCCTCATGCCCTACCTCCTCGATTCCGCTTCGGCATTCCTCCCCGGACAAATGCCGGAAAGGGAGCGCAAGATGCCCGTCCCGATCTCGTCCACCGAACGAGTCGAGTTGGAGAGAACTACCACTCCGAATCCCTGCTCCTTCACGAATCCCATGAAGCTCCGGTAGCCTCCGGTCCCGCCATTGTGCCAGAGGAGTGCGCCGCCGTCGCCCTTGAGGGAATCGATCTGCCAGCCCAGCGCCACAGGAGTGTACCGGCGTTGAAGCATGCCCTCGATGCGGGCGAAGACCCACCACGTCAAACCCAGTGTGATAAGGATTCGCAACCAAGTCCACAACTGCCCCTGAGTGATCATGTTCAGCAGCCCTTTGATCGAGTACCAGAGCAGGGGCGAGGCGATCAAAAGTCCCAGGCTCAACCGGTTCAACTTCCGGCCGTCCCCGAACTGCGGGGCG
>JAHWJO010000456.1 GCA_019348365.1 Armatimonadota bacterium
GTCGGCGATCTGGCAGTCGCGGCGGTGGATGTGGGGCACGGGACCCTCGCGGTGAGTGCCCGGAAGGACGTGCATGCACCCGTTCTTCGGAGTCGCCGGGTCCAGCGCGATCCAGACCCCCAGTACCTTCTCCGGAGGCGACCACTCGAAGTAGGCCATATCCTGGTGCCACGGCTTCTCGGTGCCGATGCGCGGCGGCTTGAGGAGCGCCATATCCTGAATGAGCCGGGAAGGCTCCCCCAGCAGTTTTTCAAGGAGGGACTGGAGCGCGGGATGGCGGGCCAGCGCCTCCAGGCGGGGCTCGTGCTCCACGAACCGCCAGACCTTCCGAACGGAGTCCATGCGCTCGTCGGGGGACATGGCCTCCCATCGGTCTTTGTATTCGGGTTCGGGCTGGAGGCCCTGGTACCCGGCCACGCGACCGTAGAGGAGGTCGGAGAGGGCGGACTGGGCCGCCTCCACCTCGGCGGGGGAGAGGACGTTCGCGACCGCCAGGTACCCGTGCTCGCGGTAGAAAGCGACCGCGTCCTCCCCGACCGCTTCGGGGCCGGAGAGGACGGGCGCGACGCGGTCGTAGCGGTACAGCTCGCGCGGGGAGAGGGGGGCGGTCGGCGTATCTGTCGGCGTATCGGTCGGGCTCACGTCATTTCCTCTCTTTCGGCTGCACCTGCACGTAGATCTCCTCCGGCGCGGCCTCGAAGTACCGGAAGAGGGCCGGGCAGAGCCAGCCTTCCATCTCCAGGTCGGGGGCGTAGTACCAGTTGCCGCCGAATTCTTCCCTCCTTCGGACCAGCTTCACCATGTAGCCCGGAAAGGGGGTGGCGGAGAAGATCATCCGGAAGCCCTCCTCGGCGTGGGGGAGGTCCGCCGTCACCCGGTCGATCATGGTATCCGCGCCGGACACGAACGGCTCCTTATCCAATCCGACGCGGGGATCGTCGAAGACCCACATACCGTGATAGCGGTACGGTACAATGACATGGATCGCGTTCATAGGTTCTCTATTCTCCTTCCGCCGGAGAATTCCTGATAGAGAGTGGATATTTTCGTGCCCGATCTATTCCGATACGTTTGCGGGAGGCCGGTACGGGTGCATCTCCTCTTCGATGCCCTGGCGAAGCTCCATGAGGCGGCGGGCGTACTGTTCCAGCGATTTCTCTTCTTCGGTCTCCGGAACCCAGGCCGGGACCTTCACCGGCTGGCCCGCTTCGTCCACGGCGACGAAGACGATGATGCAGTGGGTGGTTCGGGTGTGCCGGCCTCCCTTGGGGTCGCGGGCACCCACGTCCACAGCGATGTGCATGCTCGTCCGCCCGGTGTAGATGATGCGGGCGGTGATCTCGACGACGTGTCCGATGAAGACCGGCTGGTAGAACCGGATGCCGCCCACATAGACGGTGACGCAGTAGCAGCCACTCCAGCCGACCGCGCAGGCGTAGGCCGCCTGATCGATCCATTTCATGACCGCGCCGCCGTGCACCTTGCCCCCGAAGTTCACGTCGGTCGGTTCGGCGAGAAAACGGAACGTAACTTGAGAATCCCGTGGAGGCATTGTATCCCTCGAAGGTGGATGATCCATTTCTGCTCCGTGATCAAATAAGACAGGGAGAGAAGCATTTCCCCTCCGGGAGCCCGATAGCAACCGGGGAGGGCGATGGAGAGTCTGCATGGGGATTCTGCCCCTCTGAGACGATAGGCAGATCGTTCACTGCGCCGCGTTCGGCTCAGAATGGGGTGCAGTGAAGGACTAAACTTCTACGGAATCAGAGCGGGCTGTTCTATTATGATGGATATCGAGAATCGGAAATTGTTTTGATAGGAGAAGATTTTGGCTAATGAACGCCCGTCGATCATCCCCTTCTTCCAGCTCTCGGAGGAAGAGGAAGCCCGTCTCGTGCGCTGGATGAAGGGATTCGGGATCGGTTTCCTGCTGTTCATCGCGGTGCTGGTACTGGCCCTGAAGAGCGGGTTCTTCCGCGAGCAGGCGCGCATGAAGCAGGCCCGCGCGATGATCGAGACGGGGGGGTACGCCTACTGCGCCATCTGGGGCGACGGCACCGACCCGTTTCAGCTCATGGCGCGGAACTCCCCCCTGAAGCCCCGGTGGAGTGGGGAGCGACAGGTGGACGGCGCGTACCTGATGACCTTCAGCTACCGCAAGAGCGGGCGGGAGTACCGGCACCGATGGCGGGTGAACCTCGAAGAGAAACGAGTGAACCCGGCGGGAGAGATGAGTGTCCCCGTGCGGACGAAGCCTGGGGAGCGCGCGTGCAGCGAGGTGTAATACGCCCGATCCGAGACGGAGGAAGCGGGTCAGCGATACTCCGGGGATAGATCCGCCGCCATTTTGTCGTACGCCGGCTGATCGATCTCGCGGGTGGTCCACATGTTCTTCGGGGTGAGGGTCTGGCGGACGGAGAGGGAGCGCACATGCCCGTCGCGGAAGAGCCAGTTCGAGATCTTCCGGTGGGTGTGGAGGAGATGGCCGGGTTCCGGGAGGGCCGGGAGGTCGTTCCGCCCGGAGAGGGTGATCTTCGCGTCGGGCAGGGCCATGCCGGGGTCGATGAAGCTGATCACGAGAGAGGGGATGCGGGTCTCGCCGAGGAGGATCCCCTGGGAGGGATGGCGCTCGGCTTCGTCCAGGATCTCCTCCATCACAGCGGAAAAGCCGTCGTGGGACGCCAGACCGTAAGAGAGGGCGAAAGGCGTTTGCACGCTGCCCGATCCGATCCCGCCGCTGCCCGATTGGGTCGTGGTGCATCCGGGGTAGTTTCCGGGGCTGCCCGGCATCCCGCCGATGCCGCAGACGAAGGAATAGTGATAGCTGAAGCTGAGAGGGGTGGGATTCCGCATGAACTGCCGCCGCCACTCCCCCCAGTCGGCGGTCCAGGCGTTGGCGGGGCAGGAGAAGACCTCCTCGCTCTTGACGTAGGCGCGGAGGCGGGGAGCCCAGAACCAGCGGACGTGAAGGTCTTCCGGGGTGGCGTCCTCGTGATCGTCGGCGTACATGCGGAAGGCGACGCCGAGCTGCTTGAGGTTGGAGAGGCAGGCGGTGACGCGGCTTTTCTCCCGCGCCGCTGAGAGGACGGGGAAGAGGATCGCCGCCAAAATCGCGAAGATCGCGACCACCACCAGCAATTCGATCAGGGTGAAACCTCTCGGTTGGGGCGATCTCATGCACTTCCCTTTCTAGCGGTGCTCCGGCGCGAGGTGCTCGGCGAGTTGGTCGTAACCCCACTGGTCCTTTTGGCGGGTGGTCCACATGTTGACGGGGGTGAGGGTCCGGCGGACCGAGAGAGACTTCACATGCCCGTCCCAGAAGAGCCAGTTGGTGCGGCCCCGGTGGGCGTGGATCAGCCGCCCGTTGGGGGGGAGGTCGGGGAGGACTTCGATGCCGCCGCTCTTGACTGACATGGACGCATCCTCGGCGGCGAAGGTGGGGGAGAGGTAGGGCAAGAAGAAGCCGGGGAGGCGGGTCTCCCCGAGCAGGATCGCGCCGGCGGGGTTCCGCCCGATCTCCGCCAGGATCTCCTCGGTCTCGACGGAGCCGTGGAACCAGGTGAAGCCGTAGGAGAGGCGGTCAGGCCTGCCGGGGTTCGGGAAGGCACCGCCGCTGTGGCCGGCGGTGCCGGAACTGCTCCCGCAGGGGTAGGGGAAGCCCTGGGCGCAGGGGGCGGTGGAGTAGGCGTACTCGAACCGGATCGGGGCGTTCTGGCGTAGCTTGAGGAAGTCGGCCCAGGCGTCGGTCCAGGGGTTGGAGGGGCATGCGAAAACGGCCTCGCTCTTGACGTAGGGGAGGGCGCGCTCGGCCCACTCCCAGGGGGAATGGGCTTCTTCGACGGTCAGCTCCCACTCGTCGTTGTAGAGCTGGAAACCCGTGCCGAGCTGCTTGAGGTTGGAGGCACACGACGCCTGACGCGCCTTCTCCCGCGCGTTGGCGAGAGCCGGGAAGAGCAGGGCCGCGAGGATGGCGATGACGGCGATGACCACCAGCAGCTCGATCAGGGTGAAGCCACGGCACGCTCTCATTTTTCCCTCCAACAATCACGCGGGACGCTCTGTTACTCTCATGGACGAAGGGGTCCCATGATATGTTCCCTGATTGGGAGCCGGAATTCCTTTATTGCAAATATTGCAAAAACACCGCTCCGAGGGGCGGAAGCGGTGTCCGGTTTCAGGATTGACGAGTGAGGAATCAGTATTTCCG
>JAHWJO010000457.1 GCA_019348365.1 Armatimonadota bacterium
CCTCCGTGGCGTTCTGATAGAACTGGACGCCCTGAACCAGGGAGGAGGCGCAGTTCCCAACGCCGATGATCGCAACCCGTACTTTGGAAGTATTCAATGTTCGCAGACGCTCCTATCTGAAAAGCATTTGAAACGTTCAAATTTGGTTTAAAAGCGTTTCGCTCCCCCGCTCCGGATCGGTTGGCTTCCGGGTGAATGTGGGGGTTCAGCGCCGAATCCTACATACCTCTACCTACATCATAGAGGTTCTACTTTCGATAACTCAACGCAGGCGGAGTAGAGTTGTAGGAAACGCGCATCAGAGCGCGCATTCTTCAGCAATCATAGAAGGCGATACAACGGCGGAAGCCGTATCCCCCCTCTGGCCGAGCCTGTTAACACGAAAAAAACACTTCACCCCCTTCGACATGGAGGAAGGCAACTCCCCTACGCTCCTCGAATTCCACCCATGAAACCAATGATGACCCTCTTATACAGGAGCGACGATCACGTATGAAAAACGGAAAAGTGCAGCTCGGCCTCGTGGGGGCCGCCTTCATTGCGGACATTCACATCGATTCCATCGGGAAGAACCCGTATGCGGAGGCGCTGGCCGTCGCATCGCCGTCCAGCGCGCCGGAGTTCGCGCGGAAGCACGGGATCCCACATGCCTTCTCGGATTATCGGCAGATGCTCGAATTGCCGGAGCTGGATGCGATCCTCATCTGCTGCCCGAATCGCCTCCACTGCGAGGTGACCGAGGCGGCGGCTTCGGCGGGCAAAGCCGTCTTCTGCGAAAAGCCGCTCTGCATGAACCTCGCCGAAGCCGATCGGATGGTGAAGGCCGTTCGGGAAAATGGCGTCCCGTTCTTCTACGCCGAGGAGCTGTGCTTCACCCCGAAGTACGTGCGGGTGAAGCAGCTCGCCGACGAAGGCGCTTTGGGCGACATCTATCATCTCAAGCAGAGCGAGAAGCATTCCGGCCCGCACATGCCCTGGTTCTGGGACGTGGAGCAGTCCGGCGGGGGCGTCACGCTCGACATGGGCTGCCACGCGGTGCAGTTCTTCCGGTGGTTCCTGGGCAACCCGAAGGCGGTCTCCGTCACGGCAGAGATGGGGACCTACGTCCACCGGGACAGGACGCGCGGGGACGATCAGGCGGTGATTCTCGTGGAGTTCGAGCGGGAGGACGGGAGCCGGATCCAGTGCATGGCCGAGGAGTCGTGGGCGAAGTTCGGCGGGATGGACGACCGGGTGGAGGTCTACGGCTCGGAGGGGGTCGCCTACGCGAACCTCCTCATGGGCAACGCGATCCAGACGTTCAGCAACGTCGGAGTGGGCTACGCGGTGGAGAAAGCGGACATCGAGACGGGCTGGATGAACGTCATCTTCGAGGAGAACTGGAACTACGGGTTCCCGCAGGAAGTGAACCATTTCGTGGAGGTAGTGCGGGGGAACGCGGAGCCGCTCGTGACGGTGGAGGACGGGCGGGCGACGCTGGAAATCCTGTTCGCGGCGTATGCGAGCGCGGGACAGGGGAGGCGGATCGATCTGCCGTTCCAATCGGATGCGAAGAAGCCCATCGACCTGTGGAAGCCTTTGTAGGGTGTAGGGTGTAGGGTGTAGGGTGTAGGGTGTAGGGTGTAGGGTGTAGGCGGGGAGCGCCGCTTGTTCGCAGATTCGGTGTGATACCCAATGGAAATGGAATGGAGCCCCATTTCGCTGTCTGGTCTCTGTCTGGCTTCAATGGATTCAGGGGTGTCGGCGAAGGCCGACACTGGGCCGAAGTGGAACGAGGGCCACCCAGCGGAGGAGTTCACTCCCACCGCACATGGCGCACTTCTCATTTGATGTTTGACATCGAACCATTGAAACGAATAGGGCGTTAGAAGAGGGATACTCCTCTCCAACCCGCTCGCTTGAAAGGCCGCCTCCATGCACGGTAAAACTCTCGGTTTCGCTCTGATCGCCCTGCTGTCGGTGGGGATGCTTCCCCCCGCTCGTGCCGAAGAAAAGGCAACGGCTGTGAACGTCTCCTCCCCACCTCGACCGGGCCGGTTCCTCCAGCGCTGGCTCCTCCTCGGCCCCCTGCCCGTCTTCCAGGGGGAAGCGAAGCCCGACGATCTGGAAGCGCAGGTCAAGGCGTTTTCCCGAGACGAACGCGCCATGATCGGCATAGAAGGGGACGCTGCGCCCCGCGCCGGCCAGAAGGCGAAGGTCGCCGGGAAGGAGGCGGAGTGGCGGCGGTGGGATTCACCCGAAGATACCGTCGATCTGATCCCGGCGCTGGGCAGTGAATCGTTTGCGTCCGCGTATGCCTGGGCGGAGATCGACGCTCCGAAGAGCGGCCCCGCGCTGCTGGGGATCGGGAGCGACGACGCGGTGAGGGTCTGGCTGAACGGCCAAGCGGTCCACGACAATTTCACCATGCGCGGCGTCGTCCCGGATGAGGATCTCGTCCCCGTCACCTTCAGAGAGGGGAAAAACACGCTCCTGCTCAAGGTCATGAACGGCCAGGGGGGCTGGGGCTTCTCCGCGCGGGTAATGGACCCTGCCGCAATCAACGAACGCCTCGCGTCCGCCGCCGCTCAGGGCGATCCGGAGACCGTCCGCGCGCTCCTCTCCCATGGCGCGGACCCGAATGCGAAGGGAACGCAGGGCCTGACCGCTCTCCAGCACGCGCGAATCAGCGGCTACGAGGAGATCGCTCGAACGCTGGCCGGGCATGGCGCAAAGGACTCCTCCCTGCCCTCGGTGGCGCAGGTGGTGGACGCCACGATGACCGAAGCCACTCGCGGGGAGTCGTCGGGGGCGGCGATCCTCCTCGCCCGGGACGGCAAGATCCTGCTCGAAAAGGGGTACGGGTATGCGGACATCGGCAACCGGGTTCCCATCACGCCGAAGACGAAGTTCCGCATCGGATCGGTGACGAAGCAGTTCACGGCGGCGAGCATCCTGGCGTTGATGGAATCGGGGAAGCTCCGGCTGGACGACAAGCTCTCGAAGTTCTACCCCGACTTCCCGCGCGGCGACGAAGTGACGATCCGGCATCTGCTCAATCACACCTCCGGCATCCACAGCTACACCTCGCAGCCCGATTTCGAGAGCCGGGCGGTGACCCCGATCAAGATGGACGAGCTGATCGAGGAGATCAAGAAGTTCCCGTACGATTTCTCCCCCGGCGAGAAGTGGCAATACAACAATTCCGGCTACTTCCTCCTCGGCGCGATCCTCGAAAAGGTGTCCGGCGAGACCTACGAGTCTTTCCTCCGGAAGCGTTTCTTCGGGCCGCTGGGGATGAAGGACACCGGGGTTCATCGTGCCAACGACATCATCGCGCATGAGGCGACCGGATACACGTACGCGGGCGGAAAGCTGCAAAAGGCCCTGAATTGGAACATGGAATGGGCCGGGGGAGCGGGCGCGCTCTACTCCACCGTGGGCGACCTGTACCGCTGGAATGAAGCGGTCTTCGGCGGAAAAGCGCTGAAACCGGAGACGCTGAAACAGGCATTCTCCCCCGTAAGCACGGAAGGGGAGCCGAAGCCGTCCGTCGAGGAGGGCTACGGGTTCGGGTGGTCCATCGGGCGGAGCCGGGGACTGTCGACCGTCAGCCACGGCGGGGGGTTACACGGGTTCGTCAGCATGCTGGAGCGGTACCCGGAGCAGAACGTCACGATGGTGGTGCTGGCGAACGCCGCGCCTCCGCCCCCCGGCCTGGAGCCCGGCTCCCTCGCCCGAAACGTCGCCGAATTCCTCCTCTGGAAGGAGATGAAGCCGCGCGAGACTCTTGCCGCCGATCCGAACGTGAAGCCCCAGGATCTCGACGCCTTGGCGGGGGAGTACGATTTCGGCGTGATGCGGGTGGGTGTAAAGCGCGTGGGGGACCGGCTCTTTGCGTCTCCCGCCGGGCAGGCGATGATCGCGCTTACGCCCCGGTCGTCCAGAGAGTTCTTCAACCGGAGGGCGGACCTGCGGCTGAAGTTCGAGGAGGTGGAGAACGGGGAAGCGAAGCGGCTCCAGGTCACGCAGGGCGACTCAAAGATGTCCGGGACGCGGGCGAAAGAAACCCCGGCGGTGAAGGTGGATTCTTCGCTATTGGAGGCGTACGTCGGGAAGTACGAGTATGGCCCCGGCATGGTGCTGACCGTCACGCGGAAGGGAGACCGCCTCTTAGAGGGTGTATAGAAAGGATAGAGAGAGGGGTTATCAAGAGGTATCGATA
>JAHWJO010000060.1 GCA_019348365.1 Armatimonadota bacterium
TCGGGCCTTCCCCCCGCCCCGCGTGGTGGACGACGGCGTCTCCCCCACCTTAGGCAACTATGATGCGACCGTGGATTCGTCCGGGGATCTCTTGCTGGCGTACGTCGTCACTTCGACGGACAACCGTTCCGAAAACGTCCGCTACGCCCGGATCACCCCCGGCGGCATCCCGATCAAAACTGGGATCACCCGCCATGCCGCTCCCCCTGGTGCAACCTACACCGCCCCCTACCGGGCCACCGAGCCGTCCATCGCCGTGGACCGGCTGGGGAGAGTCCACGTCGCCTGGGGGATTCCGCGAGCCCACCCCGACGGACACAGCCTTCCGAACGAAATCCTGTACAGCCGCTCCGAAGACCGGGGCCGGAGCTTTACGGCCCCCTTAAACCTCTCCAATAGCCCGCCCAGCCACTCCTACTATCCCCGGATCGCGACGGGCGCGGGGGAGACGCCGTACTTTGTGTGGGGGGAAAACGCGACCGAATGCACCCCCGATTCGGTGCGGTGTTACCTGAGCGGCGCGCTGGTCTTCCGCGCGGGAGCCCCGCGAGTCCGGGTCGTGGACCCGAATCCGGAGCTGCTGGAGGAGGGGCGGGCGGGGAGCATCCGCCTCCGCCACGACCTACCTGGGGCGGCGGCGCTCCACACGTACCGGAGCGGGACCACGGCGGACGGCACGTCGCAGCTCCTCCTCCTCATCGAGTCCGACCGGGCGCTCCGGGTCTCCATCGAAGGGCGGGCCGAAGCCGACCTCGCCGACGGCGCGCTGGAGGTTTATGGGATCGAAAGCGCCCGGAAGGCGTCGCTCTTGGCCCCGCCGCAGAGCGCGGGAGAGGGGAAATCGGTGGTGGCGCTCCTCTACACCCCTCCAGATGCGTTCGGGGCATATCCGGGAGGGCAGCGGGAGATCCCCTTCCGCATCGCCCCGGCGGACGATCCCTCCGCCGAAGGGGTGACCCTGTCGCTGACGCTCGCTCGCCCGCCGGTCGTCCTCGTCCACGGCCTCTGGTCCCGCCCGCAGGTCTGGATAGACGGGAAGTTCAAGGAAGCGCTGGAGAATCAGGGGTTCTATGTCGCCCTGGCCGATTACGAGGCCGCCAATGCCGCCTCCTTCGACCCGCTCAGCAACAACCAGCCCGGGATCAATGCGGTGGAGGTCGCCGTCCGCGAGGCGCTGGAGCATTACCGGTTCAATCAGTCTCTCGCGGCATCGCAGGCGGATGTCGTCGGGCACAGCATGGGCGGGTTGATGACGCGGGGCCTGATCCGGCAGCCGGACTATCAACAGAGAAGCAATTTCGGGCGGGGCTGGGTCCATCGGCTCATCACCGTCGGCACGCCGCATTACGGTTCCCCCCACGCGACCCTGATGTATGACCTCCGCGATACCCCGATTCTCTTCCCCGGTTCGCGGGTCGTCACGCTGAACGACCTCTCCACGCATCTCCTGAATCAGCCGCTCGATCAGGGGGCCATCGAGGCGCTCCGACCGGGGAGCGACGCTTATAAACATCTGGGGGAGGCCCGCGTCCCCGCCCATGCGGTGGTCGGCACATGGGAGACAAACGCCGGGGGGAGCCTAAATGCGATGCAGTTCCTCCTCGACCTCCTGACGCAAGGCGCAACGGACCTCACGGCCCTCTTTGGGGAGGCGTCCCACGACCTCATCGTCGGCGCGACGAGCCAGTACGGCGGCCTGCCCCGGAACGGCACGACCGCCACCCTGTACAGGGATACCGTCCATAGCGATTCGGTGAAGTTCCTGGGGGACACGGCGGAGCCCGCTTCGGCGGCCATCCAGGAGAAAGTGATCGCCCTGCTCTCCAGCGCAAAGCCCGAAGAGTTCGCCGACGGGTTTCCCGCTCCCCTCCTCGAAGCGAAAAGCCGCTCTCCCCGCCCCTTTAAGCCGCTCCAGGACCCGCCGGTGGGGGAGAAGGGAATCCGCATCACCCACCCGGCGACGGGCAGCGAGGTCCCGTACGGGAGTAGGGTGGAGGTGGCGGTGTCTCCGACGGGCGGGGCCGTCCTGAAGAAAGGAATCCTCCTGATCGAAGGAAAGGGCCTCCTCCCCCTCCCGAGCGCCCCGCCCCACACGGTCGGGTTCGCGCTGCCGCAGGGGACCGCGCCGGGCCAGCTGAACCTCGTCGCGCTGGCGCAGGACGAAACGGGGGCGATCCTCGGCGATGCGGTTCCGGTGCAGGTGAAGATGACCTCCCCCCCGAAGTGGATCGAAGCGGAGCCGGAGGAGGTGATCCTCACGGCGACCCGCCCGGCGCGACGGTTGAGGGTGATGGGGAACTACGGCGCCTGGGTAGACCTGACACCTGCCTCGGCGGGGACCCGCTACGCCGCGCGGCGGGGAGAGGAGATCGTTCAGGTGGGCGAGAACGGGCTGCTGACGGCGGTGAAAAGCGGGACGGACGTGATCGAGATCACCCACGGGGATCGGCTGGCTTTGATAACAGTGACGGTGCGGCTACCCACATCCGGAGATGTGAATCAGGACGGAGCAGTGAACGTCGCGGATGCGGTGCTGGCCCTCCGCGCGATAGTCGGGTTGGCGCAACTGACGGAGGAGCAACGTTCCGCCGCCGATCTGCTCCCGGACGGACAAATCAACGTGGGCGACGTTGTGATGATCCTCCGACTCGCTCTGGGTCTGGGGAGGGCGGATTAATGGCGGGCCGGAGAAGGTGGGCGCGGCCCCCGTCGAGTGGATGTACCCTCTGAAAGCGAAGTACCCGCTGCGAGCGTAGACGCCGGAAAGCGTGGCGTACGCCTACTACAACCCGGAGATCCGGGGTGTCGCCCCGCCGCAGGAGTTGACAGTGCGGTAACTCTGCGACCAAAACGGAGGTCTAATCCGCTGGAAGTCAAGGGAGTCCCAGGAAAGCGTCCTGGGACTCCCTTTATGCTTGCTACCTCCCCTCTCGCCTCCAGATTCCCTGCTCCTCTCCTTGACTTCTGAAGAATGCCGTTGCTAGAATACGGGTGGATTTAGCAGTCTCGACAAACGAGTGCTAAACGTTCTCTAGGCTCCTGTTTTAACCTCGCGCCGGTTGCTGACCGTGCGCCCTCATCTTTGGAAAGGGAGGTGGCTCTCTTGATTCGACCTTTAGGTGACAAAGTCGTTGTCAAGCCCTCGGAGAGCGAACAGACCACCGCCGGCGGGATCGTGCTGCCGGATACCGCTCAGAAAAAGCCCCAGGAGGGGAAAGTCGTCGCCGTCGGCCCCGGACGCGTCCTGGACGACGGCTCCCGCAAGACTCCCGCCCTGAAAGAGGGCGATACCGTCATCTACGCCAAGTACGGCGGCAACGAAGTGACGGTGGACGGCGAGGATTACATCATCCTCGATGAAGAGTCGATCTACTGCGTTCGGGAATAAACGTTCAGCGGTCAGCCGTCAGCAGCTTTACTTTTTGAATCATGCTGACCGTGATGAGTCAAGATACTCGTTGGAATCCACCCCCATAATGAAAGAATCGGATCGGAGTCAGAGGTTCGCTGACCGCTGACGGCTGATCGCTCACAGGAGGAGTGAATCACAATGGCAGCCAAACAGCTGTTGTTTGACGAAGAGGCGCGGCGCGCCCTGGAGCGCGGGGCCAACGCCGTCGCCAACGCGGTGAAGGTGACCCTCGGCCCCAAAGGCCGCAACGTGGTCCTCGATAAGAAGTGGGGCTCTCCCACCATCACCAAGGACGGCGTCACCGTCGCCAAGGAAGTGGAGCTCAAGGACCCCTACGAGAACATGGGCGCGCAGCTCGTCCGCGAGGTCGCGTCCAAGACCAACGACATGACCGGCGACGGCACCACCACCGCCACCGTCCTCGCCCAGGCCATCATCCACGAGGGCCTCAAGGTCGTCGCCGCCGGCGCCAACCCGATGGGCGTCAAGCGCGGCATGGATGCAGCCGTCGCGAAGATCGTCGAGCGCCTCCAATCCGACGCCATCCCCGTCGAGGGCAGCGAAGAGGTCGAGAACGTCGCCGCCATCGCCGGCAACAACGACCGCGAGATCGGCCAGCTCGTCGCCCAGGCGATGGAGAAGGTCGGCAAGGACGGCGTCATCACCATCGAGGAGAGCAAGGGCCGCGACAACACCCTCGACGTGGTCGAAGGCATGCAGTTCGACAAAGGATACATCTCCCCCTACTTCGTGACCGACCCCGAGCGGATGGAAGCGGTCCTCGAAGACCCGTTCATCCTGATCCACGAGAAGAAGATCAGCGCCGCCGCCGACCTGATCCCGGTGCTCGAGCGCGTGGCCCAGAGCCGCCGCCCGCTCCTGATCATCGCCGAGGACCTCGACGGCGACGCGCTGGCGACCCTCGTCGTGAACAAGATCCGGGGCATCCTCAACGTCGCGGCGGTGAAAGCCCCCGGCTTCGGGGATCGCCGCAAGGCCATGATGGAGGACATCGCGACCCTGACGAACGGCCAGTTCATCAGTGAGGACCTCGGGATCAAGCTCGACACGCTGGACATCAGCATGCTCGGCGAGGCGAAGAAGGTCACGATCAAGAAGGACGAGACGGTGATCGTCGAGGGCGCGGGCACCCATGAGAGCGTGCAGGGCCGGATCCACCAGATCCGCACGCAGCTCGACAACACCGAATCGAGCTACGACCGCGAGAAGCTGCAGGAGCGGCTGGCGAAGCTCGCCGGCGGCGTGGCGGTGATCAAGGTCGGCGCTTCGACCGAGACCGAGCTGAAGGAGAAGAAGCACCGGTTCGAGGATGCGCTCTCGGCCACCCGCGCGGCGGTGGAGGAAGGGATCGTCCCCGGCGGCGGGAGTGCGCTGCTGCAGGCGGTCTCTGCGCTCGATGACCTCCAACTGGAAGGCGACGAGCGGATCGGGGCGAACATCATCCGCCGGGCGGTGGAAGAGCCGCTGCGCCAGATCGCGAACAACGCGGGCCTGGAGGGCTCTGTGGTCGTGGAGAAGGTCCGGAATCTGAAGAAGGGCCAGGGCCTCAACGCGCAGACGGAGGAGTATGGGGACCTGGTGAAGCAGGGCGTGGTGGACCCGGTGAAGACGACCCGGAGTGCGCTGCAGAACGCCGCATCCATCGCGAGCATGGTGCTGACGACCGAAGCGCTCGTGGCGGAGAAGCCGGAGAAGAAGTCCAACGGCGGCGCGGGCGGCGGTATGGACGATTACGATATGTAAGTCGGTTCATCCGTAGCCAAAAGGCATGAAAAAGAGGCAGGAGGGAAAATCCTCCTGCCTCTTTTTCATGCCGTTACCACCGAGAGCGAGGCTTTCTCCTGCCTCGTTTCCTCCGTGGTAATGACGATCTTTACATCGCTCCCAAGAGCGTTCACCATCCTTAAGAGCCGTTCGACCGGATAATGAATGAACTGGCCCCTCAGGAGGGCATCCAACTCCGGCTCATCCAGGCCGAGTCGTTCCGCCGCACCCCTCCCGTCCAGACCCCGCTGCTGGAGCAAGGCCTGGAGATTCACGACGATTTCAGCTTTCAAGAGATGTTCCTCAGGGTCCGGTAATCCCAGATCCGCAAAGACATTCCCCGTCCCTCGGATCACGGCTTCTTCACTGCTCATCTGAATTCGTTTCCTTCTCATCCATCCACTGCTTATAGTCCTCTTCCGCCCGATTCAATCGGGACTGAATGAGATCCAGATCATGGCGAGGGGTCGCGATGCCGTGCTTCGATTTCTTCTGAAAGGCGTGCAGGACGTAAAGAACCTCGGTAAAACGAACGGTGTAGACGACCCGGTAGGTATCCCCATCGTGATCCTCAACGATTTCCAGAACCCCGGCTCCGTGAAAGCCTTTCAGCGCCTTCGCTTTCGGATGCCTCTCCCCCCTCTGCGCCCCATACAAGGCATAACCGAAAAATCTCTGCACCTCTATCGGCAAAGTTTTCAAATCGTCCAGGGATGATCCTACCCAGAACACCGGTTTTAACCGCACTTCAGGCATATCTCATTATATCATCCTGTGCAAGGCGACAGAGGAGCTACTGCGCCAGATCGCGAACAACGCGGGCCTGGAGGGCTCTGTGGTCGTGGAGAAGGTCCGGAATCTGAAGAAGGGCCAGGGCCTCAACGCGCAGACGGAGGAGTATGGGGACCTGGTGAAGCAGGGCGTGGTGGACCCGGTGAAGACGACCCGGAGTGCGCTGCAGAACGCCGCATCCATCGCGAGCATGGTGCTGACGACGGAGGCGCTGGTGGCGGAGAAGCCGGAGAAGAAGTCCAACGGCGGCGGCGCGGGCGATGGCATGGATGACGAATGTTATCATCCAGCGCCGGTTCCGAACCGGTTCCGAACTGGACCGAACCCTGAGTGTTCCCACACATTCCGCAACCCTCAGCTGACGAAAAAAGCCGGTCTTTTGATGAACGTCCGGCCTTTCTTCTTGAGGCTTCTTGTAAAACGGTTGCGTTGAGGGCCTAGAGCTCTGCCGCCACGAGATCTGTCGGACTTAACTCTGTAGTTGCAGCCGATGATTTCTCATAGATCATCAGCCGGTAGGTTTTATGCCGCAAAAAAGTATCGGCGTTGCGCGTCCCGCTAAAATATTTCGTGTTGAGCTTTTGAATCTTTTTTCGGAAGAGCCAATGGAGCGACCGGTAGAGGACGGAATATCGGCTTCTCAGGTGCTCGGAGGCGATTGTTTTTAACGGGATGATGACCTGGTGGATCAGGTCTTCGGCAAGATCCAGGGTGGGAGCCGTTTCTGCCGTGATGTCAATGTTTGCAACGGACTCGAATCTCTGGTCCACCATCATCTGTTGGAATTTTGCGAAGTCATGTCCCCCGCCCATCGGAGATTTTCCCATCTCCGGCAGGCTGAAGAAGTCCATGATCAGGAGCGAACCGCCCTCTTTCAAGTAGCGGTAGGTGTGGGGCACCAGCTTTTCCAGCTTCACATACTGAAAGCTCTCGCTGAAGATCAGCGTGTCGTACTGCTTTTCTACCTCTAAGTCTTCGAATTTACACTCATAAATGGGCAGCTCTGCGCCCAATAACTCTCGCGCTCGTTCGGTGAGCAGGGCGCTGGGTGAAACGCACTCCACCTCGTATCCTCTGTCAACCAGCTTTTTCGCCAGGGTGCCGGTCCCACACCCCACTTCCAAAATAGTCTGGGTATCGGCAGGGAGGTGGGCGATCAGATACTCCTGATACTTTTCCTGAGCCTGATGCAGATGGCCGGGCTCAACCGGTAGGTCCTCCGTCCAAAATCCATAATGAAGGTGATCGGTTTTCAAAAAATAACGGCTCAATATCAAGGCGATGGACAGCCCGATCTCTTGCGTGTGCTCCTTCGTGGTTCGTGCCAAAGCCAGCTCCCGTACATCTGCCTGATTGCCAAAGTAACTCAACCTATCACATGGAGAGAGGGGAGTCAATCTTTTCCTTCTTCGGAGGCAGAGGGGAGAAGAAGGGATCGGCCTGACCATCCTCCGCCGGGCGGTGGAGGAATGCTGCGCCAGATCGCGAACAACGCGGGCCTGGAGGGCTCTGTGGTCGTGGAGAAGGTCCGGAATCTGGAGAAGGGCTAAGGCCTCAACGCGCAGACGGAGGAGTACGGGGACCGGGTGAGGCGGGGTGGGATGGACCCCGTCGAGACGACCCGTACCTCTTCCACTCCTCGCGTCCGGCGTGTGATCCTCCACACGATTAACGCAAATCAGAACGTCACAATGGACTTGAGGGCTTCCCTGCCGGGTTCGGTCCAGAGGGGGAACCGCTCCACCATCGCCTCGCAGGGGACCCGCTCCGAGATCCACGGCTCCGTGTCGATCTTCCCCTCCTCCATCAGCCCGAGGATCCGGCGGAAGTCGTCCGGCGTCGCGTTTCGGCTGGAGAGGATCGTCAGCTCCCGCCGGTGGAAGTCGGGGTCGTGGAAGGTCACGTCCCCCTGGAACAGCCCCACGTACACGAGCTTCCCCCCCGGCGCCACGTAGCCGAACGAGTCGTGCATCGACCCGGAATGGCCCGTCGCGTCGAAGACGAGCGTGGGCATGTCGCCCGAAGTGATCGCCTTCAGCCGCTCCCCCGCCCCCTCCCCCGCCGTCACGATCTCCTCGACCGGGTAGTGGCGGCGGACGAACGCCAGCCGGCTCTCGTTCACGTCCATCACGAGGGGCCGCGCCCCGGCGATCAGGGCGAACACCAGCACCGACAGCCCGATGGGTCCCGCCCCCACGATGAGCGCGAATTCCCCGGCTTCCGGCTGCGCGCGGGCGACCGCGTGCGCCCCGATCCCCAGCGTCTCCACCAGCGCGAGCTGGTCCAGCGACAGCTTCTCCGAGCGGTGCAGCTTGTTCACGGGCACGGCGATCACCTCGCGCATCCCGCCGTCGGTGTGGACCCCCAGCACCTTCAGGTTCGCGCAGCAGTTCGGCTTCCCCCTCCGGCACGCGATACACGCACCGCAGTTCAGGTACGGCTCCACGGCGCAGCGGTCGCCGGCCTTGATCCCGTGGGCATTCGGCCCCACTTCCAGCACCTCCACGCCCAACTCGTGCCCCAGGATGCGCGGGTAAGTGAAGAACGGTTGCCGCCCCCGGAACGCGTGGAGGTCGGTCCCGCAGATCCCCACCCGGCGTACCCGCACCAGGGCGTGCCCGTCCGGCGCGTTTGTGGGCGCGTCCGTCTCCGTCAGGGCGAATTGCCCCGGCTGCTCCAGCGTCACCGTTTTCATCGGTCGCCTCCCTCTCTGTTCACGTTCTGCTTCACCGCCTTCGGCTCGCCGTTCCCCAACCGTTCCTCTTTCCTCTGCCGCCGGGAGAAGTTCTTCCGCAGCATGCCGATCATCTGGTCCGCCGTGATCACGCGGGTGTTCGGGGGGAGCATCCGGATCGTCCGAGCCACGGCCTCCATCGGCCCGCCGGAGTCCCCGTACGACCACGCATGCACGTTCACCAGCGCGTAGCTCCCCTCGTCATTCCGGGGATCGGCGGGCATCGCCGCCACTCCCTTCGCGATCCCCTCCGGCTCCATCAGCCCGGCCCAGAGCAGGAACTTGTAGGAGACGCACGGCTTCCCCGCATGCCAGTAGATCGCGCCCTTCTCCCGGTGGTACGGCGAATAGCTCTTGTAGATCACGCCCTCGACCTCCGGCAATGCCAGGATCGGCGCGGTATCGCTCATCTTCCCTTCATTCGCGTTCAACACGCTCACGATGGAGAGGTCGGACTTGCGGAGATAGGGACGCGCCTGTTTCGCCAGGGCGTTCGGGTCCGGCTGGAAGTGAGGGAACGTGTAGCCCGGCACGCCGGGACCGGCCACGAATCCCTCGGTCTCCTTCGCCGTGGAGTAGAACTGCCGGAGGACTCGCGGCCCCTTCTCCCCCAGCAGCGCCGAGACCTCCCAGGTGAAGGGAAACGTGCCGCGACGGGGACTCCCCCAGTAGAAGCGGTGGTCCACGAACCCGCCGGTCAGCCACTGGAGGTTGTCCCCGTCACTCATGACGAACGCGACGTAGCGCACCCCGTCCTCCGTCTCAGGGGTCAAGCGGCGTGGACGGCGGAGCGGACCCGCCGGAAGCTTCGAGATCGCGGAGAGATTGACGCACCAGTCCGCCGGAGCACCGGTGGCGTTGGCGCGGCTGAGGTCCCGCACCCACGCGTGCTCATCGTTCCCCCAGCCGTACGCGAGGGCTTCCGGCCCGAATGCCCGCGCGTACTCGGTGCGCGTCTCAGAGTCGGTGGTGGAAAAGGTGAAGGCGCGCTGCATCACGGCGAAGTCGCGGAGGTGCTTCGGCTTGCTCACCGGCTGCTCGACGATCACGCCCCGCGCGAACCGGTTCCGGTACCGCCGGAACGCCTCGCGCTCATCCCTATCCCGCACGTCCGCGAGCGGCTTCAGGCCTTCCTTCTCCGCCGCTTCTCGCAGGGTTTCGTCCACCGCGACGGCATCCATCACCCCGCTGAGGGAGGTCGCCACGTTCAAACTCGGCGTGCCGAGCCGGTAGATCACCATCCCCTTCACCTTCGGCCGGAACGCCCGCAGCAGCTCCCACACGGACCCCGTCTCCCGGATCCGAACGCCTTCCCGTCGCATCTCCTCTTCGAGCACCCGGCTCATCCCGCCCGCCCGCAGCCAGATCGACGGGCGCTGCCGCCCCGTGATGCCCTGGAGCGACTGCGCCAGCACCGCCTCTGCCGGCGAGAGCGCGTCATGTGGAATCACCCACAACTCTTGGGGTGACGGGGCCGAGGATCGCACGCCTGACGATGAAGGCTTCGTTTTGGTCTGCACCTTCGCGTCACCTCCCGTACAGAGCAGGGCCAGGCACAGGCCGGAGATCGCTAATGGACGTATCATTCGGTCTCCACTTTTTCCAGGCGACAGTTCATTACAGGACAGTAGTTCCGATACTCCACATGACCCCTTCGGCCCCTCTCCCCACATCGTAGGGAGAGAGATACAAGAAAGCCTCCCGATTCCTCCACGCACCAACGAACCAACTCACTAACGAACTAACGAACTAACGCACCAATTCACCCACACACCCACCCCGGTTCAATGCATTTTGCTCGCCTGTTCGCGGGTCCGCTTTTTGTACCCCTCCACGCCGTGCTGGAGGTAGGTCAGCTCCTGCGTCGGGTCGATCTCGCCCGCGTCGCTCACGTCGAGATGCTGGAGCTTCCCCTTGACGGCGATGGCGTCCATCAGGATACGAAAGAGGCCGAACAGGTGGGCCGTGTCCCGCTTCCCGATCCGCAGCAGGAGGTTCGGCACGCCGTTGGCGGACACATCTTCCATCGTGCCTTTCAGCGATGCCGCCTGCACCTGCGCCATCCCCAGCCGCTCGAACGCCTCCATCTCCCCCCCGATGCCCGTATCGCCGGGAATCGTCAGGTCTTCGCCCAGGTCGTCCCAGCCGAGGAACAGGATCACCTTGTTCCGGGGTCCCCGCACGATACCGTTCAGGATGCTGTGGTTCCCCGTGGGGCCGATGACCGGGATCACGTCCATCCCCCCGCCGCGCTCCTGGATGCTTTCGGAGTAGAGTTGGAGAAACCATTCCCCCAGGCTCTTATCCGACGTGTAGTTGTAGAAGACCAGGGTGTCCTTCCGTCCCCAGACCTCCTGCATGTGAAGCCACTCGGCCAGCCGGTAGGCGAGGTTCCGTTCGTCGTCCCAGGGCAGGAGGAACAGGTCGTCGGCGAAGGCGACTCCCTTCATCGCCTCCGACAGCCGCGCTTCCGGATCCGGGGCCGTCACCGCCATGGGAAGCAGCCCCACCTCGGTGTGGCCGCTGAACCGCCCCCCCACGCCTTCATGGATCGGGAGTATCCCCAGAAACGGCGTCTCCGCGTTCATCCGGTACAGCACGCTTTTGTCGTTCTGGCCCGTCACCGCCACGAACCGCGACCGCCACTCCTCGACTCCCGCCTCCTGCATCGCTTCGGCGAGGATGAGAGCGGAAGCGATGGTCTCCCCCGTCGTGCCGGACTTACTCACCACGATCACGACGGTCTCCCGGAAAAGATCCTGGGCCTTGAGCGTGTCCATCAGTCCTCGGAGCGATTTCGGATCGAAGGTATTGCCGGTGAAGTAGAGCGCCGGGCGGCCTCCCCGCTCCTCCGGGGGGAATCCGTTATAGTAAGGGTGATCCAGCACGTCGTGGATGACCCGCGCCGCCAGGTCCGACCCGCCGATCCCCACCACCACGACCGCTTTCGCCGTTTCGCGGACCGAGCGCGCCACCTCGAGAACGGCTTGCTGATCCTCTTCCCGCTGGTGGGTGACGCTCCAGAAACGTAGATGCTCTTTCAGCGTCTCCTCGCCCCGGTCGCGTTCTTCCTGGAAGTACCGGTGGATCGCAGCGAGGCGGTTTTCCAATTCACCCCGCAGCTCCGGGCTGAGGACGGGGTTCAGCCGCTCGGCTTCGGGAGAGGATTCCAGGCGGATAGTCAGGGAAGAGGCGTTCGACGGGTCGGGCATGGAAGTCTCCTTATTCATCGTTCACGCGGAATAGCGAGGGATATACCGTAGCATAGCAAAACCGCGCTCCTGCCGACTCCGAAGCCAGTCAGGGGAAACCCATGCGACGGGTGATGACCCGGCGACTCCAGTCGCGGGCAACAACGGCGCATAGCATGTCCTGAGCGAAGTCGAACGGATCGGCCTGCGCCGACTTCAGGCCTCTCCTCTTCAGATTAGGTCTACCCATCATTATAAAAAGGGCTACTTGAGAGGAGAGCGCCCGCGAAGCCGTCGCAATGCCCGAAAGATCCTCAGCGAAAGTGTTCAGCCTTTAGTTAAGCGAAGGAATTCAGTCTTTTGTTAACCGTGCTTTCGAATAGTATAAGCCGACAGTCCAATCCCCGAAGGGGGACTTCGTGCCGTTGTTGCCGCGAATTCATTCGCCAGGATCCCACTGAGAAAACCCGGCTCAAGCAGTACGCCGTCTTCCCCCCACCAAACAGGCGTGCTATACTGTAGCGGTAATCCCATCCCGCCCAGGAGCCCGACCCGTGCCGCGTCCCGTCACCTACACCTCTTCCGCCCTGTTTCAGGACGACTCCCCTCCCCCGCCGGAACCCAGGGCCAAACCCGGCGCGTTGAAACCGGCGGACTCCCCGGCCCCCGCCGCTGCGAGCCCTTCCGTCGTGTCGGAAATGACGGACCCGGCCTCCCCTTCCGAGACCGGCGAGAACGGCCCTCCCGCGAACCGTGAAGACGGTGAATCCGGGGACTCCGGCGACCGTGAAGACGGTGAATCCGGGGACGCCGACGACCGGGATACGGAGGTCTGGGTACGGCTCGCGCGGGCGGACCTGAGCGCGCGGCGGCTCCGGCGGCTCCTCGGGCATTACGGCCGGCCGGAAGCGGCCCTCGGCGCGTCGGCGAAAGAGCTGCACGACCTGGGATTGAACGCCGCCGTCGCCGAGCGGTTCGTGGCCTCCGCCACCGCCCCGCTCAAGAGCGAGCTTCAGCTCATCCGATCCCGGGGGATCAAAGTGATCCCCTTCACCCATCCCGATTACCCGGCGCCTCTCGCTCAGATTTACGACCCGCCGGTGGTGTTGTTCGTACGGGGGGAATTGACCAGCGCCGACGCGTTCTCCGTCGCGGTGGTGGGCTCCCGGCGAGCCACCGCCTACGGCAGGGGGGTGGCGGAACGGCTGGCGCGGGAATTGTCGGAGGTGGGATTCACCCTGATCAGCGGCGTTGCGCGCGGGGTGGACACCGCCGCCCATCAGGGCGCGCTGTCGGCGGGAGGACGA
>JAHWJO010000458.1 GCA_019348365.1 Armatimonadota bacterium
ATGAAACGGGTCGGGTTGAAGATGCGTGGGGCGGACAGGAGAACGGCTCTCGTCCGGGGGAGAAACGGGTACGGGCGTTTCGGGATGCGGGAGCGGCCCGTCCAATGAAGGCGCTCGTGGAGGAGCCGGAGCCGCAGGCGCTCGCCCCGGCCCCGCCGGAGGTCCGGGCGGAGGGGCCGCGCGTCACTGCCTTCCACGGCTTCCGGAGCATCCTGATCGGGGCGCTGCTCGTGATTGCGCTCTCGGCGCTGACGCTGCACAGCAACCTCCGGTTCGACCGCTACATCACGGCCTCGTCGCTGCCGAGCGGAGCCGTCTTCATGTTCGTCGCCGTCATGCTGGCGAACGCCCTCCTCGGTCGGATCGCCCCCCGGCGCGCCCTCACCGTCTCGGAGCTGGCGCTGATCTTCTCCATGCTCTTCGTCAGCGCGGCGCTCCCCCAGGCATCGGTGGCGGAGACGCTCGTCTCGCTCGTCTCCGCGACGACCTATCCGGCATCCGGCTCCCCCTCCATCGGCCTCTTCGGGGAGCGCATGGCGGGCTGGCTCGTGGTCCGGGACGGCGAAGCGGTCCGCCTCTTCTTCGAGGGGATGCCCTCCGGCGGGGGGGCGATCCCCTGGGCCGCGTGGCTCGCGCCACTGTTGGGGTGGAGCGTGTTCGTCCTCCTGCTCCTATGGGCGCTGTACTGCCTCAGCCGGATCTTCACCCACCGCTGGGTACGGGAGGAGCGGGTGAGCTTCCCCCTGATGGAGCTTCCGATGGAGCTTTTGGGAGGGATCGGCAGCCCGCGCCCGCTCTGGCGGAACCCGCTGATGTACCTCGGCGCGGCGATCCCCGCGACGACAATCCTTATGGGCCAGCTTCACGGCTGGTACCCGTTCATCCCCGGCTTCCAGCAGATCTACTCGGTCAAGATCGGGGAAGGCTGGACGGCTCCCCCGTACAACGCCCTCTCGGAGTTCACGTTTTCCGTCTGGCCGATGGTGATCGGCATCAGCTACTTCATTTCGGGCGAGGTGGCGCGGAGCATCGTGCTGTTCCACCTGCTCTTCTGGGCGCAGCTCCTCTTCTGGTCGATGCTGGGGTACGGGCCGGGGCGGGCGGAGGCAGTCGCGGGGGCGTTCAGCCCGCTGGAGTGGATCCATTACATGGAGTTCGGCGGGGCGATGGCGCTCTCGGTCGTCCTCTTCTGGCCGATCCGCCGGGACGTGACCCGCGCGGCGGGGGCGCTGCTCCGCCGGGAGCGTGATACAAGCCTGCCGGTCCCCCCGTGGGCGGTGGGGGGGTTCCTGGCGGGGACGGCGGGGATGCTCGCCTGGAGCGCGGCGGCGGGCGCGAATCCGGCCGTGGTCGCAGCATTTCTCCTCTTCCTCTACGCCATCGTGATCGCGCTGGGGCGGATGGTCGCGGCGGGGGGCCTGTACCTCGTGGACAACGATTTCACGCCGCAGGGGATCCTCTACGGCCTGTCGGGGGTGCGGGGGATCGGGGGGAGCACCCATTACGTCCTCACCGGGCAGGAGTCGCTCTTCGGGCGGGCGGACATGAGCTTCTTCTACTTCGCCATCAATGACAGCAAGCTTGCCCACCAGACCCGCACCGAAGGCGGGCGGCACTCGCTGGGGATCGCGGTCGCGACGCTGGCCGCGCTCGCTTCCGCCTACGTTTTCATCCTGCTCTGGGGCTACCGCTACGGCGCGAACAGCTTCACCGCATGGCCGTTCTCGTGGCGCGTGCCGGACCAGTTCGGCCTGATGGCCGGGTACCTGGGCACCCCTCGCGGCCCGAACCCCTGGACCTACCTGGGGGTCGGGGTGGGGATCGGGGTGGCGCTCCTGCTGGTGTATCTGAACCGGCGGTTCCTGTGGTGGGCGGTCTCGCCGTTCGGGTTCGTGATGGGGAGCAGCTGGAACGTGGCGTACCAGATCTGGAGCAGCGTACTGATCGGGGGGGTGATCGCATCGCTCATCCGGCGCTACGGGGGCCTGAAGGTGTACCGCGCGCTGCGCCCGTTCTTCCTCGGCCTGATTCTGGGGGATGCCGTGCCTTACACCCTCATCGTGCTGGTGGAATCGTTGGTGGGAGTGAAGGCCGGGGGATAGGTATCAGGAAATTGAGATTATAAAGGCGGGAGAGCTTCTATCCTTACGGGTCCCCCGTCGATGAAATCAAAAGTGACTCGGTAACCGAGCATCAGTGAAACCCCTGCTAAAGGTCCCCCTTCCACTCCAAGGGCGAGAACCTCGCGCTCTCGCCCATCCCACAGCACTCGCGCTTCATACATTTTCAGAGCGACACGGCAGCCATCCGCCAGAGTTGCCAGGGTTTCACTGTGGTAGTTCAGGCCCAACCTGGATACGAGATCAAGCGCTAGCGTCAGAAAGCCCGTGAATCCTGTATCGATGACGAATCGAATCTCCTCCTGGCCCTGCGTGCCGCGCACCGTCAAAGTGAGGAGGGCTTCATGGTCGGCACTGATTTCACCCTCCATCATGGCCGTTTGAGAGGAGGGAACCCGCCGATCCGGTACGCCGCAGGATAGCCGACCCGCAGCGTAAACAAAGGGGCATTCGGAAATCGCTCACGCGCCCGAATGGAGGCGGCGAGGTCGTCCGCATCCATCTCATACTCCCCTGTCTCGACGTTCAGGATCAGGAGCTTTCCATTGTGCTCCGGCTCGACCGACGCGCGTATTCTCTGATCGTAGAGAGCTTGCCCGCGCCGGACAATTTCTTCGCCGGAAGTGGTGGATGCAGATCGACTCATCAGAAGGATTCCTCTCGTCCGGTTGCTTCTCATTTGCACTGATTATACTCTATATGAATGCATAGGGGTTAGCAGCGATGCAGAGGGGCCGCGCTGTAAGGTGTAACCCTCACACTGGAGCCCCCTCATTGAATTCCGCTCTCCCCACTGTTTACAGTGATGTCGTCATCCTGTCTTCTTCGTGCGATGAGCAGTCCCTCATCGGTCCTTCCGGAAAGGAGTCCCCATGCCAGACGAACGGCGCGCTTTGGTAGCGATCTCCCACACGAACGAAAAACACCGGTCCCAGGAGCGGGTGCTGGACCTCGTCCGGGAGGCGCTGGGGCATCTCGGCGGGATGGCGCGGTTCGTACAGCCCGGCCAGACGGTACTCCTCAAGCCGAACCAGACCGTCTACTACTCCGCCGAGGAGGGCTGCACCACCGACCCGCTCGTCGTCGGGGCGCTGATCCGCCTGGCGAAGGAAGCCGGGGCCGCGCGGGTGCAGGTGGGAGAGTCGAGCGGGGGCTTCTTCTCCTCGCTGGAGTGCATGCGGATCACCGGGATGGCCGCCGTCGCGGAGAGAGAAGGCGCCGAGCTGATCGACCTGGGCAGCGACAAAGTGCCCAACCGGACCGTCCCCATCCCCGGCGGGGAGGTGATCCGGGAGGTTCCCCTTCCCGCCCCCCTCCTCGACGCGGACGTGATCATCGACGTGCCCAAGGCGAAGAATCACCACATCGAGCCGATCTCCGGCGCGCTGAAGAACTGGGTGGGGGCGGTCAACCAGAACTGGCGGCAGCACAACCACGGCGACGAGGAGATGATCGGGCGGTTCATGGACATCATGACGGTCAGCCGCCCGCAGCTTAGCGTCACGGATGCCCTCATCGCGGGGGAGGGCGACGGTCCCATCGCGAACCTGCCCCGCTGGTGCGGCTGCATCCTCGCCTCGGAGGACCCGGTGGCGACGGATGTGACCATCGCTCGCCTTTTGGGGCGCGATCCGGAGAAGCTGAATTTCGCCCGCGAAGCCGAGAAGCGGGGACTGGGAGTACGGGAGCCTATCGACTACGCGGGAGTCCCCCTCGAACAGGTCGCGTTCCCGGCGTGGCCGGGGCACGAGGGATTCGATTACCTCCCCCTCAACTTCCTCGTCGGCTCCGGAGTCACGCTGGCAGGGACCATCGGCCACGTCAAGAGCGTGCTGGATAGCATGCTGCGGCGCGGGGAGATGACCAAAATCATGTGGGTGAAGGGCACGCCCACGATCATGATTGGGGAGATAGATGATCCTCTCTTTGAAGAGCACTTGAAGGAAGGCCCCTACGTCGTCTTCGATGAAGCGGCCAAGCCCCGGTACAAGAACGATCCCCGCGTCCACTTCGTTCCCGGACACCCGGTGCTGCGGACGGCCATGCCGGAGCTGATGAAGGGACTGGGG
>JAHWJO010000459.1 GCA_019348365.1 Armatimonadota bacterium
ATGCCGCGAGTCTCGTCGGGGTTCCGGTCGCAGTCGAGGATGCGGGCGTGGTCGAGACTGTTGATGCGGTCGTTCATGGAGCGGATCGCATCGAAGTTGTTGATCAACGCCTGCCGGATCGGCATGCGGAGCGGGTTGATGTCGATCCCGTGGTAGCCCGTGTAGCCGTACATCTTGAGGGTGTAGAGTAGGGCCTCGTTCTGCTCCGGCGAGAGGACGCCCACGTTGAGGTCCTGGTCGTAGTTCCCGAGCGGCTGGCTGTTCCAGTGGACGTGCGCCAGCCTGGCCTCGCGCATGACGCTGGCGTAGGCGTAGGCCAGATCCTCGTAGCCCATCAGGACGTGCCCGACCTCCGGGTTGAGGCAGACGAGATTGTGGCCTTCCGAGAGGAGGCGGCGGTTCTCGTCGTTCTGAAGCTTGGCTTCGACGTTGCGACCCATGAGGATGCCGTTGGGGGTGTGCCGCCAGATGTTGGAGCCGCGCGGCTCATAGGGCTTCGGCTCGATGGCGATCCGCACGCCGGGGACCGCGTCCATCGACTCCGCCAGACCGTCCTCGAACCGCTCCCACATTGCGTAGTAGTCCACGCCGAACGGGTTCTCGTAGCCGTCCCCGCCGGGCCAGACGACTGAAAAGTCGGTGCCGTACTCCTTATTCAGCTCCAGCGTCCGCTTCGTGCGGTCGATGGCCTCTCTCCGCACCTTTTCGATGGGGTTGGAGAGGGAGCCGAACTCGAACTGCTCGTCGTAGAAGAGGTTGGGGATGATGGTGACGAGCCGGAGGCCGTGCTGATCCTCGTACTTGCGGAAGAGGTCGATGTTGTCTTCGTTGACCTCGTTGGGGTAGTGGGCCTCCACGCCGACAAGGCCGTACTCCATCAACTCGACGCTGAGGTCCAGGCGCTCCTCCATCGTCATCTCGGCGCTGTAGCGCGCGGCGAACCGGGAGCCGACCGGGGCGAAGTACCAGACGCCGACGGTGAACTTGAGGTCGAGGTTAAAATGGTTGAGATGGTCGATCAACTCCTGGGGAGAGCGCTGAGTCGCCTGCGGCCGAATATCCTGCAAGGGCATGATGATCCTCCTATGGGGGGTGCGTCAGGGAGGAGTTCGCCGCCGGGGCGGGGCCTCCTTTTCACACGGGGAGTACGTGATAGAGCGTGTACGATGAACGAAACAGGGAGAACGGAGAGAACGGCCTTTTCCTTATCCTGCGAGTCCTCATGATCTTTACATAAAACGGGCGCAAAAGGCTGAAATGTCGGAGGACCGGCGCAGGGAACGCCGAAGGTTTTCAGGGGGTCTATATGCAGGGGACCCCTTTTGCTATAATAGAGATAAGCATAGAGCGAATGTATCGGCGGGGCCGGTTGGATCGGCTTGCCGTTAATGTGGAGAGATGGAGGAGATTTCATGATTACGGTAACGGAAAAGGCGGCTCGCGAGATTAAGCGCGTGTTCGAATCGCAGGGCAAGCCGGACGGGCTGCTCCGCGTGTACGTGTCCGGCGGCGGATGCTCCGGACTGAGCTACGGCATGGCGATCGAGGACGACACGGAAGAGGGCGATCAGGTCTTCACCGAGAACGGCGTTCAGATCGTCGTGGACCCGAAGAGCTACATGTACATCGCCGGGGCCAAGATCGACTGGGCGACGGACCAGTTGATGGGCGGCGGCTTTAAGATCGAGAACCCGAACGCGGCGCGCAGCTGCGGCTGCGGCCATTCCTTCCAGCCCGCCGAAGGGGCGGAGGAAGCGCCGGCGGCTGCGGGCTGCGGCTCCTGCCCCAGCGCGAGTATGTAATATCGCGAGGAGATAAGCCAGGTTAAACCAGGGAAGGTCCATACGGGCCTTCCCTTTTGCTTTTGGAGGGGGCTATGTCTTGGGACTACCATCACCTCGCCCACGAATCCGGGGAGCTTCCCCGTTCTGAAGCAAAACGGTTGGAGGCATGGGTTCAGGCTCATCCGGAAGACCTCGAATCGCGGGTACGCGTGTTGGGCTTCTACTTTATTCATGCCGCGTACTGGAAGCCGTTCCGAGATATGCAAGCGCAGCACGTGTTATGGATGATCCGCAACCAGCCGGCGCATCCCTTAACCGGCAGCCCCTACTGCCAGTTGGATTCACTCCTTCACCCGGAAGGTTACCAAGAAGCGAAACGGCTGTGGGAGGAACATCTCTCCCGATCCAACCGGGACACCCGGATTCTCTCCAATGCCGCCAGCTTTTTTACCCTTCCCGATCCGTTGCGGGCCGAACCGCTCTACCGGAGACTGATCGAATTGGAGCCTGGAAATCCGGAGTGGAGACATGATCTCTCCCACTTGTTCGGCCTGAAGGGCGATGAGGCAGGGATGCAGTCGCAGGCGGCTCAGGAAAGGGTCTTCCAGGCGGAAGAGGCTTTTCGGCTGTCTGAGAGAGGAAGCGCGCAATTTTACTCCCTCACCGATTTACCGGAGGCGGCGCTTGAAGCGGGAGAAACGGAAAAGGCGGCGGACTATGCCGAAGAACTGTTGAAGATGGCCGAGGGGTATACGGATGACTGGAATTATGGGAATGCGATCCACGAAGGCCATACGGTTCTCGGTCGGATCGCGTTGAAGGGGGGAAACCGTGACTTGGCGAAACAGCATCTCCTGGATTCTGCTGCCTGGGGCTCCCCGCAATTAAATTCGTTCGGCCCGTCGATGGAACTGGCGCGGGAGTTGCTCGCGGCTGGCGAAACGGATGCCGTCATCGCTTACCTGGAGCGCTGCGGGGAGTTCTGGAAGTGCGGATACAACCTGAAACATTGGATTCGTGAGATCCGACGCAAGGGAACCACCGATTTTAACGATCACTGGACAGCCTATCTTCGCTTATTCCTGAAAGTCCTCCGGCTGTGGCTGCCTTGGGGCAAGCCTCATCTGCCATCTCTTTAAACGAATGGAAAGGGAGTCGGGGAGGAACCGCGAAGAGTTTCCCTTGCGAAAACTCGAACCACCCAGCATCAAGCTCGGTACGTTTCCCCTGAAATAAGGAGTCTCTCATGCCCCAGAATTCGCAGTTCACCTTTTCCGTCGGCGTTTGGAACCTGCACCCCGGCGCCGATCCGTTTGGCCCGCCGGTGCGCCCGGAGCGCAGCTTCGCCGAGAAGCTCCGAATCTTCAAAGACTATGGCTTCGATTACGTCCAGTTCCACGACGATGACGCCGTGCCCGATGACGTGACAAGCCCGCAGGAGATCGAGCGCCAGGCCCGCGAGCTGAAGAAGATGCTCGATGACGAGGGCATGAAGGCGGAGTTCGTCGCGCCCCGGATCTGGGAGGACCCCCGCTCGGTGGACGGCGCGATGACCGCCAACAGCGAGGAGTCCCGCCGATGGGGCCTGGAAAAAGGCCAGCGCGCCGTGGATGTGGCGAATGTGCTGGAAACGGACCGCCTCGTGCTCTGGCCCGCCCGCGAGGGAACCTACATCCGCGAATCCAAGGACCCCGTCCGCGCCCACGAGCAGATGCTGGAATGGTACAACGCGATTCTGGATTACGATCCCCACATCCGCATCCTCGGCGAGGCGAAGCCGAACGAGCCGATGGACCTGATGTACCTCCCGACCACGGGCCACATGCTAGCGTTCTGCTACCGGGCCGGCGACCCGAACCGGTGCGGCGTGCTCATCGAATCGGCGCACGCGATCCTCGCCGGGCTCGATCCCTCCGACGAGATGGCGTACGCGATCTTCCACGGGAAGCTCTGGGGCGTTCACCTCAACGACCAGAACGGCCTCAAGTTCGATGAGGACAAGACGTTCGGCTCGGCGAACCTGCGGCGGGCGTTCAACCAGGTGGACGTGCTCACCCGCAACGGCTACGGCAACAACGGCGAGGTGGTGGGCCTCGACGTGAAAGCCATGCGGACCCAGCCCCACGAGATCGCCGCGAAGCACCTGAAGAACAGCGTTGAAGTCGTGCTCATGCTCGAAGACCTCTGCAAGCGCATCGACCGTCAGGAATGGCAGTCGTACGTGGACGCGCAGGACTACGAGGGCCTGGACCTGTTCATCCTCCGCAGTCTTCTGGGGAAGTAACCGACTGGATGTAAGCAAAAAGGCAAACCTCCATCCGTCCGGTGATGAACCGTTCTTTACCGTCCGGTGATTCATCGCCAGTACAGGAGCTAATCCCGTCACTGTCCGCCGATGGGCCTT
>JAHWJO010000061.1 GCA_019348365.1 Armatimonadota bacterium
TCGTCGCTGACGGAGATGGGGCTGGAGTCGGAGAGGATCCGCGCCGCGCTCCGCAATCCCGCCAGCGTGCCGAGGGTGGCGACGAACGGCGGCAGCTCCAGCTTCGTGATGAGGAAGGCATGGAACAGCCCGATGGCAAGCCCGATGAGGAGCGTGAGTCCGATGGCCCCGGCGATCATCCCGTACGAGAGGGGTTCTCCCGCCGGAAGCGACTCCCCGAAATGCTGGAGAATCAGGGCGCAGATGACCCCGGTGAAGCCGATCACCGCCCCCGGCGAGAGGTCGATCCCCCCGGCGATGATGACGACGGCCTCCCCGATGGCGAAGACCCCCAGCAGCGAGAAGTGGTGAAGGAGCCGCTCCCGGTTGTAGCTGGAGATGAAGTTCCGCTCCGTATCGAGGAGGAGGATGAGCCCGATCACCGCCAGGATCGCGAAGAGAAGCCCCAGCTCGCGGACATGGATGAGGCGGCGGAGGGAGGACTGCGCCTCTCCTTTTCGGAGCGCCGGGATCACGTGCCTTTCAGGCCCTTCTCATCCAGGAACTGCTTCAACTCGGCCACCGTGATGACGCTCGGCGGGGCGGGTTTGATGGGGCCGTTGGGATCCGAGACGACGGTCCGAACCGGGACATCCACGATCCGGTTCTCCGGCACCATCTCCTTCACGACCTCCTGATTATTGTTTTTCAGGGCGTTGAGCAGCTTCACGGACAGGTAGCCGTACTGGTACGGGTTCTGAATTACCGTTGCGTCGATCACGCCTTTTTGAAGCTGATTGATTGTGTTCGGCTCCGCGTCGAAGGTGACGATGGTATACTTGTCCGCCTTGTTCGCCCGAACCACTTCCTCGGCGATGGCCGGGGCGTTGTAGGACCAGAGCCCCAGGAGAATGTCGGCTTCGGGGTGGGCCTGAATGGCGGCGGTGACGTTCTGGCGGGCTTTGCTCGGATCGGTCTCGTCTTCCATGACATCGACCAGGGTGAACTTGGGTCCCGCGCCCTCCTTAAAGCCTTGGATACGCTCGCGGGCGTTGGCGGCGGACTGCCGGCCCACGAAGGCCACGACCTTGCCGCCCTGCGGGCGCAGCTTCGCCAGCGCCTCTCCCGCCCGTCGCCCGGCTTCCACGTTGTTCGCGCCGATGTAGGCGTACCGTGAGCCTTCGGGGCCGTCCGAGTCGAAGGTGATGACGTTGACGCCCTTCTTCTGAAGCTCGTTCAGCCGGTCGATGATGCCTTGCGCCCCCGTGTCGATGACGGAGACCGCCGCGCCCTTAATGTCGCCCTGGGCGCTCACCTGCTCCAGCTTCTGGATCTGGCCCGCCACCGAGCCATCGCTTCGGATCAGGTCGACCTTCACGTTCAGATCACGGGAAGCATCCTCCATCCCCTTCTCCACCGTCTGCCAGAAGGGAGAGGTGCTGTTGCTGATGAGGACGATGCGCCCGTCGGTGGCCGCCGGGGCGGTTGCATTCGCTCCGGCGGGATCTCCGGCGGGCGCGCTGGCCGTGGGTTCCGTCTTCGGGCTACACCCGGCGAGGACCGCTCCGGCCAGCGCGAGCCCGGCCAGCCACGTCGTTTTCCTGGATTGACTGAATGTGCTCAAAGGTGGAGGACTCCTTCTGAAGAGAGAGATATGAGAGAACAATTCTTTCAGGAGGGGAAAACCTCCTTCTCGATATTGGGCGCTATCGGGCAGCCTGGGCCACTATCCCGATAGAACCTGACGTTAAGGGGTTCAGTCCCGGCACATTACCCTTGACTTCCAGACGTCGGCATCCCCTCCAAAACAAAAGGGGATGCCTTTCGACATCCCCTCCTCAACGCTGAACGCTCATGACCGGTTGTTACGCTTTCTTCGCGTCATTCAGCAGCTCTTTCGCCATTTTATCCAGAAGATCGGGGGCGCTGGGGTCGAACCCCACCGTCGCATCGACCGCCCTCAACTGTTCGTCCAGGAAATAGTTGGTGGGAATCGACTCGGCGTTGTACAGGGTGAAGACCTCCCCCGTGGGGTCGGTGAGCACCGTAAACGTCAGCCCCTTCGCTTCGGCGAACTTCTTCAGGACCTCCGGCGGCTCGCCCCCGATGGCCACCACCTTCAATCCCTGATCTTTATATTTCTTATAGACCGCTTCCAAATGCGGAAACTCCGCATTACAGGCCGGTCAAGTGGTGGAGAAGAAATTGACGATGACGGGCGATTTTCCTTTGAGGGAGGAGAGCTGGAAGGTTTCCCCTTCCGTTGTTTTCAGGGTGAAGTCCGGGGCCTGGACGCGCTTGGATGGTTCGGGTACGGTGATGGGCGCGGCGCTTTGAGTCGTGGGGGGTGACTGGTTCAACGCGATCATGACGACGATGCCCAGCAGGGCGATCATCGCGCCCCATTTAGCTACTTGTATGACTTTCATCCCTGATCCTCTCCTTGGAAGGGCCGGTAATCCTAAAGAACACTTCTCTCTCAGATACTCTGAGGGTCGGAGCGTAATGATCGTTCCATTCCATCTCCATGCATGCGGAGATCGGACCGTTACCAGTCCGCCATGCTCCCGTCTTCGTGGAACCAGCGGGGCACGTCGCGGGGGATGTAAGGCCGATCTTTCAGCGCCGCTTCGTCCACTTTAATCCCCAGCCCCGGCTTCGTCGGCGTTTCAACGTGCCCATCCATGAGCCGGAACGGCTCCTCGAAGATGCCTTCGCCCAGCGAGATCTGCTCCTGGATCAGGAAGTTCGGGATGCAGGCGTCGAGCTGGAGGGATGCGGCGGTGAGGATCGGGCCGTACGGGCAGTGCGGGGCGGTCGTGACGTAATAGGCCTCCGCCATCGCCGCGATCTTCTTGCCTTCCAGTATTCCGCCGCAGATGCAGAGGTCCGGCTGAAGGACCGCCGCCGCATGGTTCTCCAGCACCTCCCGGAATCCGTACTTGGTGAACAGGCGCTCCCCGGTGGCGATGGGGACGCGGGTACTCTTCACCACGTCGGCGAGGGCGGGGACGTTCTCCGGCAGTACCGGCTCCTCCACGAAGAGGGGATAGAGCGGGGCCAACTCGTCGCAGAGGATCTTCGCCATCGCGGGGCTCACCCGCCCGTGGAGGTCCACCATAAAATCGAACTCGTCGCCCATCTCGCACCGCACCGCCTCCGCCAGCCCGACGGCCCGCTTGATTGCAGCGGCTCCCTCGACTGAGCGGAACTGCCGGGTGATCCCGAACTTGACGGCGTTGAATCCCCGCTCCTTCGCCTGATGGCAGCTCTCTACCAGCGCTTCCGGCGTATCCCCCCCGGTGTGGCAATAGAAGCGGATCTTGTCGCGGACCTTGCCGCCGAGGAGCTGGTACACCGGCACGCCGAGCGCCTGCCCCAGGATGTCCCACATCGCGATCTCGCACCCGCTGATGGCGGCATTGAGGATCGGCCCGCCCCGCCAGAACCCACCCCGGTACATCACCTGCCAGTGGTGCTCGATCCGGAACGGGTCCTCCCCGACGAGATACCGCTCCAGCTCCGTCACCGCCCCGCAGATGGCGGCCGCCTTATCGCCCAGGCACTCCCCCCAGCCGGTGATCCCCTCGTCGGTGGAGATTTTCAGGAACACCCACCGGGGCGCGACGCACACCGTTTCGACCGCAGTGATCTTCAAGGTTTCCCCCGTAGCTCTGAATCATTCTGTCATCGTGCCCGGCGAATGAATTCGCGGCAACAACCGCACGAAATCCCCGTATGGGGACTTCACCCCCGGTTTTAATTCTTTAATTCATTGAAGGAAGAGCAGGATGGGCCTGAAGTCGGCGCAGGCCGACTTTGCGCCGTTGTTGCCCGCGACTTGAGTCGCCGGGAACCGTAGCTGATGTAATCATTTTCCCTGACTCACCCCTTTATAGTAGCGCAGAAGCGAGGCGGAGAGGAGATGCTACCGGAGGTTCCCCGCAGGCCAGCGCTCCAGCGCCCAATCCCGAATGCATTGTGCCGCAGCTTCCACCGTCTTGCCGGTGGTCTCGATGATCGTCAGGGGAGGATCGAAGTCGGTGTCTGCGTGTTCTCTCAGCCAGCGGGAAAGCCGGATCTGCTCCTCGATAAACGCCTCCGAACACCCCCGCCATTCCGGGCGGGCGCGAAGGCGAGACCTCAATTTCTCGTCTTCACAAAGAAGACCGAGATAATGGATGCCGCTGAAGCAATCTCGATGGTCGCAGTCCCGGATCTGTTCGGGGAGGATTGTGCCGCAAAGGATCGTCCCCCGCCCGCTCTGCGCGATGCTGTGGGCGATGCGGAGCCAGTTGCACTTCACCCTCCCCCAGTCGCCGCCGCTGTCCCGGAGTATGTCCGTCTCGAAGACCTCCCACTCCGGCAGAAGCCGGCGGAGCGGGCCGACTACGGCGGTCTTCCCCGCGCCGCTCGGCCCGGTGACGATGAAGAGAGGCACGACCGCCATAGGTTCGAAATGGGCGCAGTTCGGGCAGCGCGCTCCGTCCGGGCCGCGTTCGATGGCAGGCTGGACGAATTCGCCGCATACGGGACAGACCATGGATATGACGACTCCTCCGTTGGAAATGCACGGTGCAACCGGCCTACGGGCGACCGGTAGAGAGGTAAGCCATCAAGTAATCTTCCGGCGCATTCTGTAGTGAGGGATGTCCGCTTCGTAGAACTCCTCGCCTTCCGCCCGGTACCCCAGCGATGCGTAGAAGCCGATCACGGGAGTCTGCGCGTGGAGGATGCATTCGCTGAACCCCGATTCCCTGGCCCAAGCATGCGCCGCTTCCATCAACGCCGCGCCGATCCCCTGCCCCCGATGCGAACGCTTCACGGCCACCCGCCCGATCTTTGCGCAGCCGTCCATCTCGTAGGCGCGGGCCGTGCCAACCACTCGATCCCCCGCGACCGCTACAAAGTGCAGGGCGACGGCATCGAACTCGTCCGACTCTTCTTCCGGGGGGCAGCCTTGCTCCACGACGAACACCTCCACCCGAACGTCCATGGCGGCGCTCCTCTCGGTTTCATTCTCCACGGGCCGGCACACGACCGGCACATGCTTCCCCTCTTCCAATCCGCTTCCCTCCTCGCCATACTTATAGGGAATAGGGTGTCGGGTGTAGGGTGTAGTGGGTGTCCTTCTCCCTGATTAATCATTGAAGCCAAACCTATCCACTATGGGTCACGCTGATCTTCTACACCCTACACCCGACACCCTACCCCCTGCTCTACAAGAAAGGACTGCCATGCTCTCCTCCACCACCACGAAAGGCCTCCTGCTCATCGGCGACGGCATGGGGGACCGGGCCGTGCCCGCGCTCGGCGGCAAGACTCCCCTGGAGGCCGCGAACACCCCGATCATGGACCGCTGCGCCGCCGAAGGCGAATCCGGGCACATGGACCCCATCGCTCCCGGCATCCGCGCGGGCTCCGATACGGCGCACCTCGCCATGCTCGGCTACGACCCGTACCAGGTCTATCCGGGACGGGGGCCGTTCGAGTGCTTCGGGATCGGGATGGAGGTGCAGCCGGGCGACCTCGCCTTCCGCTTCAATTTCGCGACCGTGGATGAGAACTTCACTGTACTCGACCGCCGCGCGGGACGCATCACCAAAGGCACCGACCGGCTCGCTGCCGCCATCGACGGGATGCAGGTGCAGGACGTCCTCATCCTCGCGAAAGAATCGGTAGCCCACCGGGGCGGGATGGTCATGCGAGGCCCCGGCCTCCACACGAAAATTTCAGAGGCGGACCCCCACGCCGAAGGGCTGAAAGTGCTGGAGGTCCAGGCCCTCTCCCCGGAGGCGGAAAAGACCGCCCTCGTCTGTAACGAAGTCATCCGGCGCTCTTATGACATTCTAAACGATCATCCGATCAACCGGGAACGGGTCGCGCAGAGCTTGCCTCCCGCCAACATCCTCCTCCCGCGCGGGGCCGGGTTCGCCCCGAACCTCGGTCTCTTCTCCGACCGGTATGGGATCACCGGCGCGTGCATCGTCGAGGTCGGGCTGGTGAAGGGCATCGGGCGTTACATCGGGATGGACGTGATCGACGTGATCGGGTCCACCGCGAACGTCGAAACGGATACAGTCGCCATCGGGAACGCGGTCATCGAAGCGCTGGGGCGGCACCCGTTCGTCCTCTGCAATGTGAAGGGTCCGGACGTGGCGGGGCATGACTGCAACCCGCAGGGCAAGATCCGGATCATCGAGAAGATCGACGCGATGCTCGGCCAGATCCTCGACGGCGTGGAGAACCTGACTGTCGCCGTGACCGGCGATCACTGCACCCCCGTCACCTTCGGGGATCACACCGGCGAGCCCGTCCCGATCCTCTTCCATGGCCCGACCGTCCGCCCCGACGGCGTTCAGAGCTTCGGCGAGCGGGCCGCGACGCTCGGTTCCGTTCACCGCATCCAGGGCAAGGACGTGATGAACATCATGACGAGCTACATGGGCACAGCCGAAAAATTCGGCGCTTGATGGCAAAGGTACCGGGTTTTAAGAGATCCCTCTGCATTCCCGGTTTCTCCAGGCCGATCATCGTTGATGAAAGGGCGATAACAGTTCCATCCTTGGGGGCGAGTATACGCCCGCCTCATCCTATCCTTTGAGGAACACACCGTTTCGGTGGTGGACCTACCGGGTAAAAAAGACCTGCTTCTCTATAACGGAGGAGCAGGTCTTTTTTGATGAGACCTTCATTTCAGTATCAATTGTGTTCTATCCCCCTGAGCCCCAGCGGTTCAGCGGAGAGAGGAGCCAAGGATGGATAGCCAATCAACCCCGATGGCCGATGACGCCTGGACTTCCAACGGCAACGGGAACGGTTCCACTTCCACGATGGACAAGGCCCGCGAGCAGACGAACCACCTCGTTCATCAGGCCCAGCAGAAAGCCGGCGAGATGGTGGGCCAGGCCGGTGATCAGGTCAAATCGCAATTGTCCTCGCAGAAGGAACGCGCGTCCGATAGCCTGGAGACCATGGCCCAGGCGCTCCGCGAGACGGGCAAGAGCCTCCAGGATCAGCAGTACGAGGCCGTGGGCAAGTACATTGACACGGCGGCGGAACAGTTGGATCGGGTCTCGACCTACCTGCAAGAGAAAGACGTAGACGAGTTGATGGGACAGGTGCAGGATTTCGCCCGGAGCCGCCCCGCGCTCATTCTCGGCGCGACGTTCGTCCTGGGATTCCTGGCCGCCCGCCTGATCAAGAACGCCGAAACCGACGGCTCGTCCCAGTCGGATTTCACCCCTTCCGCGCAGCCGGATTTTTCGTCGTCGGGATACGCGCAATCGAGCTTCTCGTCGTCGGATAATCCCCCGTCGGGAGCGACGAGCGCTTTCAACGTCTAGTCGTCAGGGAGGTTCAGAATGACGTATCGAGCAGAAGGAGCGCCGGATGACCGCTCCGTCGGGGAGCTCTTTGCCGAGCTCACTCGCGAGATGTCGACTCTCGTACGACAGGAGATCACGCTCGCCAGGACGGAGATGAGCCAGAAGGCATCCAAAGCGGGGAAGAACATCGGAATGATCGCCGCCGGCGGGATCATCGCTTACGTGGGCATACTGGCCCTGGTGGCGGCGGTGATTCTCCTGCTGGGCCTGTTCATCCCGATGTGGGTCTCGGCCCTGATCGTAGGAATCGTGATCGCGGCGGCGGGCGGATACATGGCCAAAAAAGGGATAGATTCCCTCAAGAATCAGGACCTGGTCCCCCGGGAAACCATCGAATCTTTCAAAGAGATGAAACAAGGAGTGTAATATGGCGGAAAACAGAGACGATATGTACGTGAACCGGGCTCTGGACCACACGCCGAGCGACACGCCTGTGGATCCCCTCGCCCGCCCCCTCCCGGAGGACTCCGGCGATTCGACCATCGATCTCAAGGCGGTCGGAGACGCCGCGACGGAGGAAGAGATCGAGCGGACTCGGGAAGAGATCGAGGTGACCCGCACGGAGATCAGCGAAACGGTGGATGCCCTGAAGGAGAAATTGAGCCCCTCCCATCTCATGCAGGAAGCGAAAGAGTCCCTGCACGATGCAACGGTGGGCCGGGCTCAGGAAACGGCGGAGCACGTCATGGATAAAACGCGAGAAGCCATGGGAGTGGCCCAGGTGAAGGCGCAGGAAACCTGGGGAACCACGCAGGAGAAGGCACAGGAGGTTTGGGGGACGACGCAGGAAACCGTCCGGCAGACCAGCTCCAATCTGCCGGCTGCGGTGAGACAGAACCCGCTTCCCGCGATCCTGGCCGGAGTCGGCATCGGGTGGATGATCTGGAACGCCTATCAGGAAGGCTCCCAGCAACGTTCCAGTGGAGGTCAGCAGGGTACTTCCCGGACATCGCTTCCGCATGAGTCCTACGGCACGCAGAATTATCCCTACCGCGCGGCGGATTTGAGCACGCCCCCGCCTCCCGGCTCGACGGCGTTCCCGCCGGGTGCGGCGGCGCCGGGAACCGTCCCCCATGCGGGGGAGTTCTCTTCGGGGGGAACCTCCGAAGGGGGCACGGATGCGATGGGCCAGCTTCAGGATATGGCCCATCAGGCGCAGGGGCGCACCACGGACATGGTGCATCAGGCCCGCGATGCCGCCGGACAGGTGACCGGGCAGGTGCAGGAGAAAGCCGGGCAGGTCGTCGATCAGGCCGGGCAGATGGCGGGGCAGGTACGCGAACGCGCCGGGGAGATCGTCCACCAGGTGCAGGATCGGGCCAGCGAACTCGCCTCGCAAGCCCGGACTCAGGCTGCCACCGCAACCGATAGCCTCCAGCGCATGATCGACCAGAACCCGGTCGCGGTCGCGGCAGCTACGGCGGCGCTCGGCGTGGTCGTCGGCTATCTCGTGCCCGAAACGAAACCCGAACACCGGATCATGGGCGAGACCGGCGGCCAAATCGTTGAGAAAGCCCGCGACACCGCTCAGGAAGTGACCCAGAAGGTCCAGCACGTCGCCCAGCACGCGATGGACACGGTGAAGCAGCAGGCCCAGGAGGTCAGCACGCAGGTCACCGATCAGGTGAAGGAAGCCGTCACCGAAACGAAGGACGAGCTGAAAAAGACCGTGGAAGAAGAGGGCCTGACCGCTCAGGGCGTGAAGGAGACGGTGAAGGGCAAGGCTTCTTCCGGCTCTTCGCAGGGGAAATCCTCCAAAGCGTCCGGTAAGTCCTCCGGTTCATCGAAGAAGGATCAGGAAGACCTCTTCACCACGGGCTCGGATCAGGTGGTGGCGACGGACTCTTCCAGCCTCCCCATCGGCGACGAAGCGAATCTGCGGACGGATATCAATCCGACCAACGAGGGCAGCGGAACCCTGCTCGATGATGAAGAGCTGGAAGAAGAAGGCTCCGTGGCGGATGCCGCCCATGCCTCTCCTTCCACATCGGATAAAGGGCCGGCTGCCTGATTTTACTCATCCGGCAGTAGCATCAACAAAGGACCCCGGAATTCCGGGGTCCTTTGTCGTTCTAGCCTATTCTGACTGGCGCGAGCCAGCCTTGATCACCCACCCGGCTCCCGATGGTACCTCTATGTAGCAGGACTTATGCAAAATGTATCGCCATTTGTCATCCTGAGCGAAGCGAAGGATCTGGGTGTACTCTTGCGAATTCCCGTGTACGCCATGGATGAAACGCAGATCCTTCGCTGACGCTCAGGATGACAATAAATGGACTCAGATGACAGGTTCTTCCAAGTCGATGCGTAAGTCCTATGTAGGTGAAGATGATGTCGATGCGTAAGTCCTATGTAGGTGAGGATGATTCGGAGTTCAGGTGTGTTTAAGCCGCCGCGCCGATGCCGTGGCTCGCCTCGTACTTCCGGATGGCATCTTCGTACTGGAGGGTGAGGCCGATGTCGTCCAGGCCTTCCAGCAGGCACTTGCGTCGGAAGGCGTCCACCTCGAAGGGGACGGAGAGGCCCTTATCATCCTCAACAACGCATCGCTCCAGATCGACCGTCACCTGATAATTCGGCTCCTCCTGCGAGCGCTGAAGTAGCTGATTGACCGTCTCTTCCGGCAGTACCACCGGAAGGATACCGTTCTTGAAGCAGTTGTTGTAGAAGATATCCGCGAAGGACGGCGCGATGATCGCGCGGAAGCCATAATCCAGCAACGCCCACGGCGCGTGCTCGCGGGAGGAGCCGCACCCGAAATTCCGCTCCGTCACAAGGATCGGCGCGCCCTGATACTCGGGCCGGTTCAGCTCGAACTCGGGGTTGAGCGTGCCGTCATCATTGAATCGCCAATCGAAGAAGAGGAACTGCCCGAAACCAGTGCGCTCAAGGCGCTTGAGGAACTGCTTCGGGATGATCTGATCGGTATCCACATTCAGGCGGGGAAGCGGGGCCGCCACGCCTTTTAGCACTCTAAACGGTTCCATATTAACCTCCGGTCGAAAGTCAAAAGTCGAAAGTCAAAAGTCGAAAGTCAAAAGTCGAAAGTCAAAAGTCGAAAGTCAACCTCCGTCGCAACCGTACAGCTTCATTAAGCCGAAACCTCGACTTTCGACCTTTGACTTTCGACTTTCGACTGCTCATTATCCCACTTGCGGATATCGACGAAGTGACCGGCGACCGCCGCCGCCGCCGCCATCTGCGGGCTGACGAGGTGCGTTCGGCCTTCCTTGCCCTGCCGCCCCTCGAAGTTACGGTTGGACGTGGAGGCGCACCGCTCTTTCGGCTTGAGCACGTCGGGGTTCATCGCCAGGCACATCGAGCAGCCCGACTCCCGCCACTCGAATCCGGCGCTCTTGAAGATCTCGTCCAGCCCCTCGCGCTCGGCCTGGGCTTTCACCTGCTGCGACCCTGGCACGACCATCGCGCTCACGCGGTCGGCCACTTTCCTGCCCTGCACCACCTTCGCCGCTGCGCGCAGGTCTTCAATACGAGCGTTGGTGCAGGAGCCGATGAACACGCGGTCGATCTCAATCTCTTCGAGGGGAGTGCCCGGTTCCAGGCCCATGTATTTCAGCGCGCTCTCCGCCGCCCGGCGGTCGGTGTCGGAGTCCATGGCGGCGGGGTCCGGCACCCGCTCGGTGACGGGAAGGACCATGCCGGGGCTGGTGCCCCACGTCACCTGCGGGGCGATCTCATCCGCGTGGAGTGTCACCACCGCGTCGTATTGCGCGTCGGGGTCGGTGGGGAGTTGCCTCCAGCGCGCAACGGCCTCGTCCCATGCCTCGCACTGCGGGGCTTTGGGGCGGCCCTTCAGGTACTCGAAGGTCGTCTCGTCCGGCGCGATCATCCCGGCCCGCGCGCCCGCCTCGATGGACATGTTGCAGACCGTCATCCGGCCTTCCATGCTCATATTGCGGAACGCCTCGCCGGTGTACTCCACCACGTAGCCCGTCGCGCCGTCGGTGCCGATCTTGCCGATGATGGCGAGGATGATGTCCTTGGGGGTCACACCGAGGCCGAGCTTCCCGTCCACGCGGATCTCCATGGTCTTCGGCTTCTGCTGGGGGAGGCACTGGGTCGCCAGGACGTGCTCCACCTCCGAAGTGCCGATCCCGAACGCCAGCGCGCCGAACGCGCCGTGGGTGGAGGTGTGGGAGTCGCCACAAACGATGGTCATCCCCGGCTGCGTGAAGCCCAGCTCCGGCCCGATGACGTGGACGATCCCCTGGTTGGGGCTGTTCGCGTCGTAGAGAGTGATGCCGAACTCCGCGCAGTTGCGGGTCAGCGCCGCGATCTGCGCCGCCGAGACGTTGTCGGTGATGGGGAGCAATCGGCTCGTGGTGGGGATGTTGTGGTCCACCGTCGAGATGGTCCGCTCCGGTCGTCGCACCGTACGGCCCGTCATGCGGAGGCCATCGAACGCCTGCGGCGAGGTGACTTCGTGGACCAGGTGCAGGTCGATGTAGAGGAGCGCGGGCGCGCCCTCCGGCTCCACCACCACGTGCGATTCCCAGATCTTTTCAAATAAGGTCTTTCCCGCCATCGTTCTCCCTTTCCCGCATTCCTATGACTGTAAAATGAAGCGTCCGATCCTCCCGGATCGCGCGATTCGATCCCTCTATCGACCTCTCCAGCATACCGGAAAGGGGAACCATGCACAACCGATGCACATTTATGCGGCTTATCCGCCTATAATTAGAGCAGATCTAAAATGTGAAAGGAGGATGGCTCGTGCGTACCCCTGAGGATGGCGAGAAAGATTCCTACCCTGCCCACGTACCTCCCGGTTATCACCGGCTGATCGGGCATCTGGCGGCGTTCTATTACGCCGCGCGGGAGGGTTCCATTCAGGGGGGCGCGCGGCGGCTCGGCCTCAATCGGAACTCACTGGCGCGTTACCTTGATGAGCTGGAACACATTGCGGGAGGGGTCCGGCTGCGCCACCCCGATTCCGAGGTGCGCGGCCTTGACCTGACCGAAGCGGGCCGTCATCTCCGGCAATTGTTGGAACCCATCTTTTCCCGCCTGGAGACCGTCGCGACGCAGCTCGTCGGGGGGCTTCAGGATCTGCGGCTGGGCTGCCAGACTTCCACGAGCACGTACCTCCTCCCCGGCTGGCTGCGCGCGTTCGAGCGGGAAGCGCAGGAGTCCCGCGCGGAGGAACAGAGTTTCCGGCTCTCCCTCAAGACGGGCAGCAGCGAGTCGATCCTGGAAGCGCTGAAGGGGCTGGAGGTGGACGTGGGGATTGTGGCGACGGAGGTGGACCGGGAGCGGACCGAGGGGGGCATCGCCTACGTGCCGCTCATGCGGGAGCAGCTCATCGCCATCTGCCCGAAAGATCATCCCTTAGCACGTTCAAACTCCGCCAGGGCCCGTGACTTCGTCCGGCATCCCCAGTACCTCTACTACCGGGGCGGCGAGCGGTATCAGGAGAGAATCAACGCCCTTGCGACGGGAGAGGGCGCGCGCCGCCAGATGGAGTTCGACACCATCGCGGCGATCAAGGAGACGGTGCGGGCAGGGCTGGGGGTCAGCATCATCCCCGGCGGCGCGGTGCGGCGAGAAGACCGGGAATGGCTGGCGGTGTTGAATCTGGAAGTCCCCGCGCATCTCGCCCCCCGGCTCACGCGGGTCATCGCCGTCGTCATACGGGAGGGTGACGAGCTGACTCCCCTGGCGCGGGAGTTCCTGCAGTTCCTGCAAGAACATCGAAAGGCGCTGGCCGGGACCTGAACCGAGACGGAGCAAATCCGTAGGAACGGCGGAGTGGATCAGCGTAGGTGTTCGAGGATGATGAGGGTCGTCTGCT
>JAHWJO010000062.1 GCA_019348365.1 Armatimonadota bacterium
ATCGGAACGGATCCACGCGGATCTAACAGCAATGGAACCACAGATGAACACGGATGAACACAGATAAAGCTTAATGGATCCGCAGATAAACGCGGATGGTCTGGTACATACTTCCTATCTGCGTGTATCTGCGTTCATCTGCGGTTTTATAAGGGGATTTCTCTGCGCCTCTGCGGTGAAAAGAATCCGCGTGAATCCGTTCCGATCCGCGTAGCGTAGCTCCGCGTCCCATTTCCCCCTCCCGCATCCCATTCATCCGTACCCGTATGCATGCAGAGTCTTCAGAGCGGAGAGGGTTACCCAGCCTCGCCATTCCATCTCCGCGCCCGCTCCCACGGCGGGCCACGCGATGGGCCAGCCCCCATCCTCCCGCTGCCGGGTCAGCAGCTCGTCCAGCGCGGCGGCGATCTGAGTCGGGTTGAAGAGGGAGTGGCACGGGCTTTCCGGCGCGGGCGACCAATCGAGGGGCTTGAAGACATACCCTTCCGCGTGTACATCGGCGATCTGGCCGGATTCGACGAGGATCTCCTTCACGCGGCGCATCTCGGTTTCCGCGCGCTCCCGGTCGGGCGCGTACTGAAGGAAGACCAGCGCCGTTTTCAGGGCGTGCGGCTCCGCCAGGTCGAAGTTCTCCAGCGCCTTCCAGCAGAAGTCGGTCGCGCCGGAGAGCCAGGGGTGCTCGACGCCGTGCTTGTGGAGGAGTCCTGCGAGAGCGGCGGTGGGGTTGAGCGATGCCGGGGGATTCGCTTCCGTTTGCCACCAGGGCGCGCGGGGATACCCCATCACCGAGGGCAGGACGAACGGAACCCCGCCCTCCTCCGTCGTGATCGTCACCAGATAATCGCAAACCCCTCGCACGATCCTGTCGTCCCACCCGATCTCATCCAGGATTTCGAGCGCGTGCTGCGTCGGGACCGGCTGGCTGTCCGGGCAGCGGATGTCCGGCTCCAGGGCGTTCCCGAAGCCGCCGTCCGCGTTCCGGTACGCGAGCAAAACCTGCATGACCGGCTCGCGCGGCCCATCTTTGAAATGGAAGGCGAAGAGCTGCCGCTCCAGCAGGCGCGCGTTCCGCCACAGGAACTCCTCCGCGCGCTGGAACCATTCCGCTGCATCCCCCGAATTCATCGTCTTCTCCTTTCATTTTTCTTTATCGATCAAATGTTCCCCATCATTGTGGCCCGTTCGCCTCGTTTCTGTATCCCTCAGGATTTACGCAGAGACTCCCAACCATGTCATCCCGACTCCCTTCCATGTCATTCCGAACGGAGTGAGGAATCAGATCCCAATGACAAAAGATTCTCTCTCCCGTACGAAAGACTTTCTGTTGGGGCGAAAGACTCTCTCAACGTACGGTCAGATCCCTCGGCTTCGCTCGGGATGACATGGAAGGGAGTCGGAAGGACAAGAAGATACAAATCGGGATGACAAATACCTGACCTTCTGCGTAAATCCTGTCCCTTTCACGCTTCCCCGGCGCATCCCACTACAATAGGGATATGAAGCTTGCGACGGCGCAACAGATGCGGGAGATGGACCGCCGCGCCCCGGCGGAGTTCGGGGTGTCGGGGCTGGAGCTGATGGAGCGCGCGGGCCTCGCGGCGTACCGGGTCGCGCGGGAGATGCTGGGCTCCGGGCGGGAGGTCCTCATCCTCTGCGGGAAGGGGAACAACGGCGGCGACGGCTTTGTGATTGCGCGACTCCTCCAACGGGCCGGGTATCGCCCGCAGGCGTGGCTCGCGGGTTCCGCCGACGCCCTCGACGGCGACGCGAAGGTGAACCACGACCGCGCCGTACGTTCCGGCGTGCCGGTCCGGGAAGTGACGGACTCCCCCCCTCCCCTCCCTCGCGCCGACCTGATCGTGGACGCGCTGCTCGGTACCGGCCTCGCCTCCGACGTGCGGGAACCCCACCGCGCCCTGATCGAAGCCGCCAACGATTCCGGCGTCCCGATCCTTGCGGTGGACGTGCCCTCCGGCCTCAACTCCGATACGGGGCAGCCGTGCGGCACTTCCATCCAGGCATCGAAGACCGTCACGTTCGTCATGCCCAAGGTCGGCCTCGCGCTCTACCCCGGCCTGCGGCTCACCGGCGAGGTGATCGTCGCGGACATCGGGATGCCCGAACCCCTGCGGGACGACCCCGCCCTGACGATGGAGTGGACCACCGCCGCCATGATGCGCGGTCTTCTGCCGCCGCCGGGGGGTTCCACCCACAAGGGCGACCGGGGGAAGGTACTCGTCATCGCGGGTGCGGAAGGGTTCACGGGCGCGGCCTGCCTCTCCGCCGAGACGGCGTTCCGCGCGGGGTCGGGGCTGGTGTACCTCGCGTGCCCCCGCAGCCTGAACGACATCTACGAGGTGAAGCTCACGGAAGTCATCACCCTCCCTGTGCCGGAGCCGCAAGACCGGCGCTGCTTCGGAGTCGAGTCGGTGGAGGCGGTCGCCGAAGAGGTGGAGAAGGTGGACGCGGTGATCTTCGGCCCCGGCCTCTCCCGCAACGACCGCACCGCCGCCTTCTTCCGGGGCGTCCTCCCGAAGATCCGGGAGCGGGAGAAGCCGACGATCATCGACGCGGACGGCCTGAACCTCCTCGCCGATCACCCCGACACGCCCCTGCCGGAGCATTGCGTTCTGACGCCCCACCCCGGCGAGATGGGCCGTCTGCTGGGTTGTGGCATCAAAGAGGTTCAGGCGGATCGGATCCAAACGGCGCGGAGGGCCGTCCAACAGTACGGGTGCGTCGTGCTGCTCAAGGGGCCGGGGACCGTCATCGCCGCGCCGAACGGACGGATCTCCCTCAACCCCACCGGAACGCCGGGGCTGGGAACGGCGGGCACGGGGGACGTGCTCTCCGGCACAATCGGGAGCCTGCTGGGCCGGGGACTCTCGGCCTACGATGCGGCGAGGGCGAGCGCGTACCTCCAGGGCCTCGCGGGCGAGATCGGGGCGGAAACCTGGGGCGAAGAGGGGATGATGGCCGGGGACGTGCTCCGAAGCCTCCCTTTCGCCCTCCAGCGTGTCCGCGATCCGCGGTACAGGGATATTAGGTCCTGTAGTGGGTAGATTCAAAATGTGCTTTCGCCTCGGAGACGATGAAAATGGAATCTGCCCGTACAACGTTTTATGGAGGGTGCGAGGAGGAGGACTCCTGTAAAATATATATTTGGTATGTCTTCCTGGTTAAAGGGATGATCCTCCTTCCGCTGCTTCTGGTCTACGGCGCTCCGGTTCCGGCTTGGATCGGCCGGGTCATGGGAATTTTTATCTTTTCTGCCGCCCTGCCGTCATTGCTCCTTTGGATCAGTCTGATGCCCAAAGACTGGACGATGAGCAAAGTGGATCGGTTTCTCTGTGGATTGATGTTCTGCTGCAGCCTCGTTTTTCTCTATCTCTTCGTGCAGGTGGCGGGAGACGTCTGGGGGTTGCTCCGGGGGGAGTCTCTCGTCCGGGTGGAAGGGGAAGTCGAGCACAACGACTCCACCTTCTTCAGTCAGGGGTTGGAGTTGAAGGGGCATCCTCCGGGGAACTATACCTTTCTCTTTCCCAAAGAGTCCTACGTCATGCCCGGCGAATACGTCGAGCTTCGGCTCCTGCCGAGGAGCGGATATGTCATTGATCTGAAGAGGGAAGAGCCTATGACCCCTTAAAATTGGGCAGTGAAACCGTTAAGCCTTTCGATAGGCATGAACCCAAAATGTTACTCTTCTTTTGCTTTTGATTGCGACCGCCTCACCGGAGGCTTCCGTATGATACTTAAAGATCTCACCGTAATTGCGCTCATCTGCACCCTGGGAATCCCTTCAGCCGGATACGCTCAAACGCGGGTGGAACCCGTGCCGCCGACACCTTCTCCGAAAGGCACTTCTTCAAGCCCACGGACTCCCCCGGCGAACGCCAACGCCCCGGTTGCGCCCGACACCCCGGTAGCTTCTCCCGATACGCCGGTGGCATCCCCCGCCGCGCCCGCCGGGGGGACTCCTCCGGCCACCCCGGCGACTCCACCCGCCGAAAACCGGGCCATCGTCGCGCTGACGCTGCCGACGACCGGGAATTACATCGTCATGGCCGAGGATCCGGCGGATCCCCGGCGCGTCCTCGCCCCACCGACGAGCGTCAACGGCCCCAAAGCGGCGGTCGAGCTGCCGGAAGCCGTCCGAACGGCGGGGACCGTCGCCCTCTCCGTCATCCAGCCGGAGAACCAGACCCTCGCGCGGGAGGTAGTGGACGTGAAGACCGGCGCGGCCTCCATCTCGTTCGCCACCGCCGACTTCGACCGGGTCGCTACCCTGCCGGTGCAGGTCACCAGTGACGGAAAAGCGGTCTCCACTGCCCTCGTCGAGCTGACCGGGCCGGACGGCGAGTCCCTCGGGCAGGAACAGCTCCTGCCGGGTCAGGGCGGCATCGCCACGTTCAGGGGAGTCCCGGCGGGGCGGAACACCGTGCGCGTGATCTACAACGACGGACAGACCGCCACCCAGGAGATCACCGTCGATACCGCCACCCCGCCGGCCCAGCGCATGGCCGTCGTGACGGTGGCGGGCGCGGCGGCGACGGAGCCTTTGGGCGCTTCCACCGCCCCCGCTCCCGGCGCGAACGACCTGCAAGAGCCCGCCGAAGCGGGTCAGAACGCCACGGCCCAACTGGAGCGCAACGAAAACCCCGCTCCCGCCCCGACCGGCGCATCGCCGCTTCAGGGGTTCATCGGGTTCCTCATCGCTGTGGGGCTCCTCGCGCTGCTGGGGATCGGGGCGTTTCTCTACTTCCGCACGAACCCGGAGGTATTGAACCGCCTGATCGGCAAGCTCCCCCTGCCCGAGAATGAGCCGGAGGCGGTCCGCCCGTCGGAGCCGCCGCCGGTGCAGGTCCCCGCCGGCTCATGCGCCTACTGCGGCGGGGCGAAGGACCCGGTGACGGGAGCCTGCGCGTGCTCCGCCCCGGCGGCCGCTGCCGTCGCGACCGCCGCTCCCGCTTCATCGGGCACGGGTCCGCGCCTCGTGGGGGTGGCCGGGCCGATGGCGGGGCGCACTTTCCCCCTCAAGCCCGAAGGGCTCACCGTGGGCCGCGAGCCCGCCAACGACATCTCGCTGGAAGGGGACAGCACCGCCTCCCGCCGCCACGCGCGGATCGAGGGCGCGGACGGGGCGTACGTCGTCCGCGACGAAGGCTCCTCGAACGGCACGTTCCTCAACGGTGCGCGCGTCACCGAATCCCCCCTCAATCCCGGCGATGAGTTGACCATCGGGCAGACGCGATTCCGCTTCGAGGGATAAAGGAGCACCTATGACGCGAGTCCTCCTCCATCTGATTGCGGGCGCTTTGGGCGGGTTGGCGGTCTGGCTGATCGCCGAGCCGGTCCCGTGGCTCACGTCGGACGACCGCCAGTTCGTCGACCTCGCCGCGATGTCGGTCCTCGGCGCGATGATGGGCCTCGGCATCGGCGGCGCTCTGGGGGCGGCGGAGGGCCTGTCGCGCGGCTCCACCCGGCAGGCGTGGAACTACGCACTCGGCGGGATGGGGCTGGGACTCCTCGGCGGATTCCTGGGGATCTACCTCGGGCAATCCATTTACGGCCCATGGACCGAGTTCAACCGCCGCCTCGAAGCCTTCGGCGGGGCGGCGCTCCCCGTCGTCTTCTTCAGCGGCATCATGGCGCGGACGGTGGGCTGGGCGTGCATTGGCCTGTTCATCGGCCTGGCGACCGGGCTGCTCATCTTCTCCCCGCGTCGGCTCTCCTCCGGCGCAGTCGGCGGGCTGATCGGCGGCGCGCTGGGGGGATTCTGCTTCGAGATCATCGCCCGGATCGTCCAGGTGCCGGAGCTGAGCCGGGGAATCGGGTTCACGCTCGTCGGGGCGGGAACGGGGCTGGGCATCAGCCTCGCTCACCAACTCGCGAAGCAGGCATGGGTGCGCGTCGTGATGGGCCGCAACGAAGGCCGCGACTACCTGCTGGAGAAAGAATCCAATATTCTGGGCCGGGACGAGATGGCCGACGTGCCCCTCTTCGGCGACCCCGCCATCGGCAAGCACCATGCCTTCATCCTGCGGAAAAGCGGGATCTGGCACCTCCGGGACGCCGGAAGCCCCGCCGGAACGCTCGTCAACGGGAGCGCCGTGCAGGAGCGCCCCTTGCAGGAGGGGGACAGGATCGCCATCGGGCGGTACCAGCTCGAATTCCATTCCAAGGGCGGCCAGGCGATCCCCGTTCCGGAGCGGGACGCCGCCCCCGCGAAAGCCCCGCAGGCGGTTCCATCCAGTGCATGCGCGTTCTGCGGCGTTCAGAAGCACCCGATCACAGGAGCCTGCGCCTGCACCCCGCTCGGCCAGCCCGCCCCCGCACCCGCCGGAGGCGGCCCCATCCCGATCACCACGGCGAACCCCCCTATCGTAGGTTCCGGCGGCCCGGCTTCTTCCGTCGGGGTGGTCGATCTGGTCGTCACGTCTGGCCCGTACGCGGGGCAGCGGTTCGCCGTCTCCGGCAGCGCGAGCATCGGGCGGCAGGAGGGGAACACCATCGCCCTTCCCGCCGATCCGTCGGTCTCCCGCCGCCACGCGACCCTGGCGCCCGCCCCGTCCGGCCTTCAGGTCCGGGATGAAGGCTCCTCGAACGGCACGTTCGTCAACGGGCGGCGGGTGACGGACGCCACGCTCCGCCCCGGCGACGAGCTTCAGGTCGGCGAAACGCGGATGCGTCTGGCGTAGCCGCCGCCGTGCCGGGTTCCGACCGGCTGCCGTCCGGGTGTTGCCATCTCCCTCGACTCCAAGGAACCCGCCCCCGTCCCCGCTCCTCTTTTCAGTAGATCCGCCTCATTGACACTACGGAATCGAGCGCCGTCCCCGATCATCTCTGGTGTGGAACCCTCTCCCTCCCCGTTTCACGCCGCCCCCTCATGGGCATGGGGACTCGGCTGTCTTGCCGCACTGTCTTGCAGCCATGATCCGTGCCCCATGCAGGCCGATCCTCTCCCGCGTTCAAAAGCCTTCCGCTCGGGCGAACCCGTCCCTCCCCGAGCGCCGTTCAGGAGTTGATGTTCATGCGTTCAGCTTTACGTTTCACCCTCCCCGGTATCGCCGTCCTCGCTCTGATTTCGGCTCCCGCCCTGTCCGCACGCAAGCCGCCCGCCCGCCGCAAGCCGCCTGCCAAGCCCGCCCCGAAAAAGCCCGCTCCGGCGAAAGCGGCTCCGGCCGCCGCCCCGCTCACCACGGGAGCGTTCAGCGTGACTCAGCCCCTCGCGCGTGCGGGGGACGGCCTGGCCCCGTCCGGCCCGCCCGCCGTACGCGGGTTGACCGGCGCGGTGAGGTGGATGCGCCACAGCCATTATCAGGGGGCGGATTACCCCCTCTTCCCGCCCGTCCCGATGACCGGCGCGCCGACGGCCACGATGCCGGGCGTGCCCGTCCTCAGCCCGCGCGGCGAATTGAATCTTGAGCCGGCTCGGTGGCTCACCGTCGCTTCCGGAACCCGCGCGCTGACCGTGCCCGTCGGCGCGGGGGAAACCCTCCCGGCGGTGCAGCTCACCCCGCAGGTGTCGGGCAACGTGGCCCCGGTGGGAACCCGACTCCCCCTCGGCGTGACGGTGACGAACGCCAGCGGCGCGGCGCGCAACTGGACCCTCACCTACCGCGCGCAGACGGCTTCGGGAACGCCGTTCGCCTCCGGGCAGTTCCGGGTGACGGCCCCGGCGATGAGCCGCGTGACCACCCCGCTCGTGCTGGAGCCGTTCAGCCTCCCCGGCTCCGCTGCCATCACGGTAAGCGGGAAGGACAACGCGGGGGTGACGGGCTCCGCCACGACGGGCGGAGGGGCGGTCGTCCCCGATCAGAACGTCAAGACCGGCGAGTTCCCGTTCGGGCTCGTCGGCGGGGACCTCCCCCTCGCCGAAAAGGCCGGGGTGCAGTTCTGGGCCGGGGGCTGGCCCTGGTGGAAACCCGATGATCTCACGCCCCCGGCCAGCACCCGCGCGGAGGCCGCGCCGGGATTCCCCGAAGGCTTCTTCTTCCAGACGGACCGGCTGGGGATCGCGCCGATCAGCCGGGCGTACGTAGGATCCGCCGCCGAGCAGCCCGCCTACAGCCGCGCCGCCATGAATCAGTTCAAGCGCCGCGCGGGGGGGTGGATGGTCCCCTACACCGCCGAGTTGACTCCGGAAGAGTTCGCGGGTCTGGCCCGCTCCGTTTACTCCACCTCCAAATCGATCCACAAGGACGCCCCGACGCTCGTGGAGCTGCCTGTGGCGGGAACGACGGGCCTGGAGATCGGGCAGGGGCTGGGCGCATCCGGTGCGGCCCTCTCCACCGACGCGCTGGCGGTGCGGGGCCTGGGCGTTCCCCCTTCAGACGAGAGCTTTCAAGCCACACTGGAAGGGGTGCGGACGCTGAGGAATACCGCGTTCCCCGCGCGAAAGATCTGGAACACGGGGGAAACGCTGACCGGGACCGCCACCGGCGCGGCGCAGCAGGCCGGGCAGGTCGTGCGCTCGTCGGTGGAACAGATCGCCGCCGGGGTGGATAAGGTCTTCTGGACGGCCCCGTCGCTGCTGGCGGAAGACGGCTCGGCGAAACCGGGATTCTTCGGCCTCTCCAGCCTGTCGGGCATTCTGGGCGGCTCCGAGTACGTCGGCCCGATGCCGTGGGAGGCGCCGCTGCGCGGGGAAGTCTTCCAGAAGAACGGCGCGGCGATCCTCGTGGCCTGGAGCACGGCGGGAACCCGCGCAGCCACCCTCCCCGTCGCGGGGCGCACGCCGCTCGTATTCGACCCGATGCAGACCCGCGCGAACCTGCTCCTCACCGGCGCGAAGCTGTCGGTGACCCCGGTCCCTGTCTACGTGACCGACCTGGGCCGCAACCTGCTCACCGTCGCTTACGGGGAAGGCCGGAAGCAACGCCTTCAAGCCGTGCGCGCCGCTTACAGTGATCTGGAAATCCCGGTGGACGAGAACCTGGAGACCCTCTCGAACGAGGAGGCGGTGCGGCTGCTCAAGGCGGCGATGGACGCTTACCGGCCGGAAGCGCCCCGGCGCGGGCAGGCGCTCAACGCCGTGCATCACCTGCTGAACCTCTGGGATCTGGAAGTGCTGGCTCGCGCGTCCGCCCGCCCCTCCACCGATCTGCTCCTGACGAACAAATACCTGGATCAGGCGAACCGCGCTTCGGCGGACCTGCGGGTGGAGATGGATTACCAGGAGGGGACGAAGAGCTATCAGCCGGAGATGCGCCACCTGCTGAACCGGGTGGAGGACCGGATGCTACAGGCCCGCCTCGGGTTGCGGCAGAAGGATTACGCCCTGGCCCAGGCCCACGCCGAGCAGATGGCTCTCGCCGCGCGGGCGCTCGTCCCGTACGTGAAGGTCCTCCCCACGCAACCGTTGTAACCGGTCATTGTCGAAGAGCGCCCCCGACAGAGGGCCGTGACAAGGAAGTTGCCGGGGGAGTCTCTCGAATCCGGAGCGGCCAGAATTAAACAGGGGAGCGTCCGAAACTCTTTACAAGTATGGTGAAGGGGTGAGGAGGCTCCCCTGTTTAAGTTTGGGAAACAGCGAAGCCGCAACGGGAAGCAGCAGAAGGAGAATCGGACAGAGAATGCGAGGACGGCGCGGGGAAGAAAACGCGGGGTGCATAAAAATGGAGCGGGAGACGAGACTCGAACTCGCGACATCCAGCTTGGAAGGCTAGCGCTCTACCAACTGAGCTACTCCCGCTCTTCCGGCCTTCCGGGAACCTGGGGAGGAAGAGAGAGTCTGTAAAAAGGCTCCACTCCACGCGGGTTCACACGGACAGTTCCATCAGGGCCACCCTTATTCTATCATTGAGCGAACCCCTTGGCAAGGGGCCGGGCATCGAATCCCAAGGTGATTTCATTACGTGTGCCCGGCGATTAAAATCGCGTCTGGAAGGGCACGAAACCCGCCTTCGCGGGTTCCCCCCGGCCCAAAACCGCACAATCGGGCAGCAGGGGAGTCGGCGAAGGCCGATCCATTCGACTACGCTCAGGACATGCTTTGTGCGGTTGGTGACGCGATTTTAATCGCCGGAACCATTCAATGAAATGACTCTGTGACGACACCTGCAAACGGTTGCTCTGAAGCTCCCGTTGCTTTATACTGTTAGTCTTCCTATCCGGTTTTCCGGCGACCTGACCGATGATTCATGCCGGGAGGGACCGGAACGCCGGGCTTTTGACCCGTATTTTTCTCGCGGAAGCGTTGCCCGACGCCTCATGAAGAGGTTGCCGCATCTCCAGCGCGATCTTCCTCACCCGTCGGCTTCCTGGAAAGTCCAAGGCCTTCGATATGGATATGAAACAGAGCGATCGGCTCAATTTGAGAGTGTTTGCGATACAGTCCCGCCTGAAAGAGGTCAGCACCGAGATCTCCCAGGCCCGGGGCGAAGCCTACGAGCTTCGACAGCAGATCGAAGAGCAGGCCGTCTCTTCCCTGATGGAGGGGACGGGGCCGGGTGGCGACGTCTCTTCCCTGCAAGCGCGCCTGAACGAGCGGGAAGCGCTCGCGGACCGGCAGGAGAAAGAAGAGATGCGTCTGAAAAGCGTGCTCCTCAGCGCCCGCCGGGACCACCTCCGGCAGCTCAAGCAGGAAAAGCCGAACCGCTGGATCATTCTGGAGTGATGGACTCCTCGCGTCCTTCAGAACGCCCATGGACCGAACGGCCTTTCCCCGGAGACCGCCCCCTTCGGATCGGAGCGCTGCTGTCGGGCAAAGGCCGGGGCACCAATCTCCAGGCCCTCATCGATTCGTGCGCCGAAGGCCGCATCTCCGGCGAGATCGCAGTAGTGATCAGCACGACCCCCGGCGCCCCGGCGCTGGAGCGCGCCCATCGCCACGGCATCCCCTCCCGGACCTTTCCCGGCAAGTCGTACGCCGATGGTGAAGCGCTGGACGACGCGATCCTCGCGTGCCTGAACGATCACCGGGTGGACCTGATCTGCCTGGCGGGATACATGCGGAAAGCCGGGCAGAGGCTCTGCGAGGCGTACCGCTGGCGGATGATGAACATCCATCCGGGGTTGATCCCGGCCTTCTGCGGCCAGGGGCTGTACGGGGGGAAAGTCCACGCCGCCGTGCTGGAGTACGGGGCCAAGGTGAGCGGCGTTACGGTCCATTTCGCGACGGAGGAGTACGACGCCGGGCCGATCATCCTGCAGAAGTGCGTGCCCGTGGCGGAGGACGACACCCCGGAAACCCTCGCCGCGAGGATCCTGCCGGTCGAGCACGCCGCGTATTCCGAAGCGGTGCAGCTCTTCGCGGAGGGCCGCCTGGAAGTGCTCGACGGCCGCCGGGTGCGCATCCTTCCGAAACGTGGATAAGAGATTCACCCCGTACCTGCTTCAGGAGCCACCGATAAACACGGATGAACACAGATAAAGCTCTCTGGAACCGCCGATGAACGCCGATACACGCCGATGAACCCCCTCACCCGATCACCTCTTCCCCTCTTCCCCTTGTCAGGATCTCGCTGCGCCTCCGGTGAAATTCGATGAAGGGCCTGTTCATCACACTGGAAGGACCGGAGGGGGCGGGAAAGAGCCTCCAGACCGGGCGGCTGGCCGAACGGCTGCGCGCGTCGGGCCGGGAGGTCGTCCTCACCCGCGAGCCGGGAGGCACCCCCGCCGCAGAGGTGTTGCGCTCCATTGCACTGGAGACTCCCCTGCACCCCCGCGCGGAGCTGCTGGTCTTCCTCGCCGCGCGCGCGGAACATGTGGAACGGCTCATTCGCCCGGCCCTGTCGCGCGGGGCCATCGTCCTTTGCGACCGCTTCATCGACTCCACCGTGGCCTACCAGGGGTACGGCCTCGGCCTCGACCCGGAGCAGATCCGTTCCCTCAACGCTTACGCCACGGACGGCCTGCTGCCCGATCTGACGCTGGTGCTCGACATTCCGCCGCTGCTGGGCTTCTCCCGCCGGGGGGAGACGCGGGGAGACAACATCGAGCGCCGGGAAGACTCCTTCCACGAGCGGCTGCGGGAGGGGTTCCTCGCCGAAGCCCGCCGGGAGCCGGAGCGCATCCGGGTGGTGGACGGCACGGCGGAAGTCGAGGCGGTGGCGGAACGAATCTGGGATCACATCGCTCCCTGGGTGAGCCGTTCCAAGCCCGAAACGTCCTGATTCAGTTTTTATAAACTCCTGCGGAAGAGAACCGGATTCTGTAGGTTGAAGGTCATGCAATTCTTCTACAGCCGGTGTGCAAGCGGGTTGGAGCCCCTATTAATGAAGTTGACATCATCGGTCTAAATCCCTCCCGAACGCCCGGCCCTCCCCTCTGCCGTGCGTTTTGCTGTCTGTTTAGAACCTCTATAACAGCTCTGTACTTTAGGGTGTTCACTCATGGGGGGCTTTCGTTCCTGAGGTCGGGTGAGTCACCAGTAGAAGAGTCGGGACTCGCGCCTGGGTGAGGACCGCTTCGATGGGGCTTCCCAGTTGCAGGCCCGCTTCGCTGGGACTGACCGACGCTCCCATGACCACCCACTGATACGACTCCCGCCGCAATTGTTTCAGGATCTCCTTGCCGGGATCTTTCCCCACCCGCACGCATTCGCGGCTCTGTACTCCCAGACGCTCCACGCGGAACTTCAACTCCCGCAGCAGATGATAGCCAGCTTCCAGAAGCTCCTGGTGCTGCCGCTCCTGCCAGAAGAACGAATCCACCTGGGAACGCCGGACGTGAAACAGCACCAGCTCCGCATCGTGGGCCTGCGCGAGAGATGCCGCCACATCCCCCGCCGCCATCGAGAATTCGAGGCTGTTCACCGGCACGAGGATCCGCTTCACGGGTGAGGGGGGCGGCCCCTCTTCCTGAACGACGGCGAGGACATCGGAAGCGGACTCTTTGATCAGGCGGTCCTGAAGCTCCCCCAGCGAGAGGGCTTCGTTTTCCCCCGGCGGGCGCGCTCCGACGACGACGAACGGATGCCCTTTGGCCGCTTCGAGGATCGCCTGGAGTGGGTCGGGCTGTGGCATTCGGGCTCGGGTGACTTCCACCTGATCCAGCTCCGCCGCCTGGCTCAACCGGTCGTCCACCACGCCCTCTTCGCTGCTCTCTCGGTCGTGGAGATTGCCCGGCATCGCGGAAGCCGGCGACTCCAATGGGGAAGCCGGCGATTCCGAGCCGTTCAACTCCAACCGGGTGATGTCGAAGATCTCCCCCTGCTTCT